>JAUJND010000133.1 GCA_030446505.1 Chroococcidiopsidaceae cyanobacterium YX2bin18
AGATAACGCAATTTAGATGCATTTTTTCAAAGCCGGATGGTGAGTAATGGAGTTGTTTAAAGGTGGAGAGGAAGTGTTTTGATAGAGGATGGAAATAACTTAGCAGAACTTCCAAAGAGGTGGATATGGATAAACTTTGAAGCCTTGGCAGAAGCAAATCCAAATGCTCTTAAAGCTGGACCCTTTGGCTCTGCTCTTAAAAAATCATTTTATGTATTAAATGGTTATAAAATTTATGGTCAAGAACAGGTTATTAGGGAAGATCCATTTTACGGCGATTACTATATTGATGAAGAACGGTATGAAGTTCTCAAATCATGTGCCGTTAAACCAGGAGATATTCTTATAAGTTTAGTTGGGACTATCGGAAAGTTTTAGTTTTACCAGAAGGGATAAAAACTGGAATTATTAACCCACGTCTTGTCAAACTAAGTTTAGAAAAAAGACTAGTATTAGCTGACTATATTAAAGCTTATCTAGAATCTGCTGTTGTCCGTAGCTATTTCTCTAGCTTGTCTCATGGCGGGACAATGGACATATTAAATCTATCTATCTTAAAAACTTTATCAATTTCCCTTCCACCCCTCAACGAACAACGCCGCATTGTCGCCAAAATTGAGGCGCTGAAGGCTCGGAGTCAGCAAGTGAAGGAGGCCCTTGATGCGATTCCCCTCCTCCTAGACCAGTTCCGTCAATCAGTTCTCGCTGCCGCCTTTCGTGGTGATTTAACTGCTGATTGGCGAGAGCAAAACCCTGATGTTGAATCTGCATCAGTTTTGCTGGAGCGTATTCGTGCAGAACGTCGCTGCCGTTGGGAAGAAGCGGAACTAGACAGGATGAAAGCCAATGGCAAAACACCTACGGATGATAAGTGGAAGGAAAAATACAAGGAAGCCCTAGAGCCAGAGCAATCCAGTTTACCTAACATACCTACAGGATGGATGTGGGTGACGATGGATGCATTAATTGTTGAAGGACCCCAAAACGGTATCTACTTACCCCAATCTGCTTATGGCTCTGGTATACCAATCCTTAGAATTGATGATTTTCAAGACGGTTGGAGTTGCTCATCAGCAGAGCTACGCCTTGTAAATGCATCAGATAAGGAAGTAGAAAATTACAGCCTTTGTGAAGGCGATATCGTCATCAATAGGGTTAATAGCCCTAGTCATCTTGGTAAGTCACTCTTGGTAGAAGCACGAAATATACCAGCTATTTTCGAGTCAAATATGATGCGGCTTCGCCTAGCCGATGCAGTATCTACAAGATTTGTAGAGTGGTATCTGCGCTCACCAAATGGAAAGCAATATTTAACCAAAAGTGCAAAATGGGCTGTTAATCAAGCAAGCATAAATCAGGCTGATGTCAGAAAGTCCCTCATTCCCCTTCCACCAATTACTGAGCAGAATATTATTGTTAAGACTGTTGAACAACAGCTTTCTTCTCTAAAAAAGGTAAATGATTTAATTCAAGCTAGTGAACAATTTATCGAGACATTAAATCAATCCATCCTCGCCAAAGCCTTTCGCGGCGAACTGGTTCCCCAAGACCCCAACGATGAACCTGCATCCGTTTTACTAGAACGCATCCGCACTGAAAGGGCAAAACAAGAAGCTGAAGCTAAAGGCGCTAAGAAGTCAACTGGTAAGACAACTAGAAGACGCAGCAGGAAAGCGGAACAGCAAGAAGATTCAGAGTCAATTCAGCTGGGGTTGCCAGGTTTGGAGTAGTGGGATGAGCAGTTAGCGATCACACTGAAAAGTAAGGTTAAATACTAATTAAATGTCACTTTTTTGGTATAGGAAATTGGTCGTATAAATATAGCGGAACTAATGCGGTTGTAAGCCTTAACTAGGAAATGACGTATCGGTTAAATTAGGACAGTCTTCTGTTCGAGGAATTTCAATTGACAATTGGTAATTTGGCAATTGTCAACCAGTTGTTCAATTCTTTTTTTAAAAGGCAGCAACGCACTTTTTGAGATATCATTATCAGGTTTTGGATCATGCATTCCAAAGCAATAGCTTTCTCATCAACAATGCACTTGAATACCCAGCATAAATTACAGTAGTCAACTTCTTCTGCTAGGGCTAACTGGGTCAAGTCGGGATTGATAGACAGAAGCGTAAATTTTGAGGCTTTGGCTAGAGCTAGGGCAAAGATTTCTGTTAGGCTGATGCTAGAATTTCTCTGCTTATAATTTGCGGCAAGAGTAGTGGTACTTGGGTCGAGGGTCTTAATTTGTAAACCTAATTGAACTAATTTCTGACCGTTACAGTTGTTTAATTCACGCTCGTATAACAGGTCTGTAACGCTTAACTCAATTGGTATCTTGGCGATCGCCTCTAGAAACCAATACTGTTCTAGTATTACTGAGATTGAGGGATTTGACACAAGCAATCGCATCGGGTGTCAAGATTATATGTGTGAGGTGTACAAAAACTTCAGGTGGCCCGCTTAACTACCGAGTAACTGCTATATATAGTGTTTAATTCTAATGTTAATTCCATATTTAGTGCAGCTTTAGGTAACAATTAAGACTAAATTTCAGGGAGTGACAGCACAAATGCTATTCATCTGAAGTCTGCTCCATTAGTTTTCTTAGTTTGTCCACAGACATATCAAGCAACTCCGCGGCTTTAGCTTCAGAGATGGCCTCTTCTGCCAGCGCCCGAAAGCACAACCGTTCAAAGCGGCAGGGCTTTTCTTGGGGAATTGGCGCATTCTCTTTATAGGGGGGAGTTCGCCAGCCACGCCGTCCAAACTCAGTAAATAGCCATTGAAACACCTGATTGTCGATAATTTCTAGGTCTTTACACCGATAGGTTATTGCTTGAGCACTGACACCAAAAACGTGCTTTAGCCGAATGAGTTCTCCGATGGTCAGCTTACTTCGGTGTTTGCCAATTTCTAGCCACAAAATTGTCGCTGGCATTAGGAATGCCCCAGCAACGCGGTGAGCGACTTTTTCTTCGTCTAAGCCAGGAGCCGCACTCAATACCATATGTCCAAGTTCATGAACTAGAGTAAATCGTTGGCGTTCGCCGCTATCATTGGCGTTAATTACAATTACAGGAACTTGCTTTCCATTGCGACGCTTGACCCAACAAGTTAGTCCTGAAACAGAAGTCGCCAGTGGGAGAGAAAGAACTTTGATACCGCGTTCTTCAAGGAATTCAGTTAGGTTAGAAATTGGATCACAACCTAGATGCCAGTGAACACGCAGCTTTTCAGCCACAAATTCTGCATCCTTGAGTTCATAGACAGGAAGTGGAGCTTCACGGGGTTGATCCCATTCCAAACTTGGGGAATTGATAATTTCTTCAATCTCTAAATATCTTTCAACGTGGCTCAAGACTTGGGCTTCAACTTGAGATTCTACTTTTTTAGCAACACTCTTCTTCTTGCGGAACTCCAGACCCTCCAACTCCAGGTTGTTTTGACCCAGGAGGTAATTTTCCGACACGTCTAATGCTCTGGCTAGAGCAATCAAGGTAGTTGAATTTGGCATCATCTCATCTCGCTCATACTTGCCAATCGCTTGGGCTGAAACTATGTTGTCAATTTTTGCCTCAACAGCACGTAATGATAACCCACTTCCTACCCTTGCCAACTTAAGCCTACGACCAATCATCCGTTTTTTCTTAAAGGGGGTTTACAGTTTTAAGGTTTTTGAGTTAGTTTGTAAACAAAACATCACCTCATTATCCCATAAGTCAGGAGGCAAGTATGGACAATTTAAAGCATAAACAACCGCAGGATGTAAACATGGTTGATTCAGAGCAAGAGCAACCGTTTGTTGATGAAATCATCGATTTAGAGGAGTTTGCTAAAGCGGGAAAAGTACCCCCAGTGCGCTGTCGCGGATATAGAATCCGTATTGGGAAGCAAACATACACTGTGACCCGTTCAATCATGACAGGACGCGAGCTACTCAAGCTAGCCGACAAAACCCCACCAGAGCGATTCAGAATCGATCAAAAGTTCCGAGGCGGGAAAACTAAACATATTGGACTCGATGAAGAAATTAACCTAGCACTGTCAGGAGTTGAGTGTTTCTTGACTCTGCCACTCGACCAAACAGAGGGCTATTCCTCACGGCAGCAATTTCGCTTGCCTGAAGCAGATGAAGAATACTTGAATGTTCGTGGCTTACCTTGGGAAACCGTTGCCGAGGGTGGTTGTCAACGAGTAATTCTCTACAGTTTGCCACTACCTTCTGGATACAACTGCAACAGTGTCGATATGAACCTTCGGATTCAGCCTGGTTATCCCGATACACAGCTTGATATGGTGTACTTTTATAGCGGTCGCCAAGACTTATAGGACATAGACTGAAGGAAGCCTAATTCAAGC
>JAUJND010000134.1 GCA_030446505.1 Chroococcidiopsidaceae cyanobacterium YX2bin18
AAGTTAGTGATTATTAAAATCAACAAAAACACTTTATACCTGTAGCTAACTATAGCAGTCCTATTTCATTTATAAATGTGCAGGCTTCTGGTTCCTGGACAGGCAGGATGCCCATCCCACAAATCAAATTGCTATATATGATTAATATGTAATAACCTGCTACTAAAAATTAGCTTTTTCTCAACTTTTCTGCGAAAAACACTAGTAACACATGGAAAGTGAGGTCGAGGTTGACTCAACATTTACAGCTATACTTTCACTAAATAAATATTTACAAACTTATGAAAAATATTCTTGTGATTGAAGACGAGTCACCAGTCAGAGCTAATATTTTACAGCTACTTGAGTTTGAGAATTTTCATAGTATTGGTGCAGAAAACGGCTTTGTCGGTGCGCTGTGGGCGCAGGAACATTTACCGGACTTAATTATTTGCGACGTGATGATGCCTGCACTCAATGGTTACGAAGTCCTGAGTGCGTTACGCCAAAACCCAATGACGGCAACAATCCCGTTTATTTTTCTCACTGCCATGGCTGATAAAGCTGAGCTACGTCATGGGATGGAACTGGGAGCAGATGATTATCTTACTAAGCCGTTTACCGCAGATGAACTTTTGGCGGCGATCGCTACCCGGTTTGCTAAACATGAAGCTGCGATGCAACACTACAATAGTGAACAGAAACGTTCTAAAAAGCTACAGCAAAAAGTACAACAGCTTCAGCAGTATACCAATAGTAAAGATGCTCTCTTAAAACAGTTGCAACAAAAGTTGCATAATATAGTGCCTAAGTTGAATATAGCTATTCATCTGCTGAAAAGCTTGCAATCACAAGGGCAACGCGAGGAGTGCCTAAAGATTTTACAAGAAGCGTGTACTGATGAAATTGCACTGCTTAATCAAATGCCCAACTTACAAAATATTCTGACTGCCGAGGATGTTAATATTCTGAGTCAATTTGGGATCGTCAAGTTAACTGATTCTTAATGACTAGAATTAAAGCTTGTCAGTCCCTTGCGGCATAGATTCAAAGAAATTAAAAGAGAAATATTATCTACGGCTTAGTAATTTTAGTGTCTAGCTTACCTTTATAAGTACGGGTGATAAACTACGCTGGATGAAAGTAAAAAGCCGCCCCTAAAACTACATAAGTTGCCAAAAGCAGCGCTCCCTCCAACCAGTTAGAACGTCCGTCTAAACTAATTAGATTGGCGACTACTACAGCTACAGTTACAGCTACAACTTCAAAAGGATTAAAATCTAAATCCATTGGTTGACCAATTGCAATTCCTACTAAAACTAAAACCGGAGCCATAAATAGAGCAACCAGTAGGCTAGATCCCATCGCAACTGAAACAGATAAATCCATATTATTTTTAATTGCTACACTCACCGCAGTTACATATTCTGCCGCACCGCCAATCAAGGGTAAAAGAATAACACCTGTAAAAAGTGGAGTTAACCCTAGTCCCTTCGTTGCTGATTCCACGACACCAACAAAAATTTCAGATTCAAAGGCAACCGCGACAGTAGAAGCTACTAGTACACCTGTCCATAACCACAAATTAGGCTTGTGTGTAGGTTCATCTACAGAATGTAACTCTAAATCCGCTAATCCCACCTCGTATAAATAGCTGTGGGTCTTTAAGGAAAACACCAGCGTTAGAGCATAAACTACGATTAGCACTACTGCTACTGTACTTGAGAGATTACGAATTGCCTCTGGCGCGACCCCATTTGATGTGTAAATAACAGTTGTGGGCAAAATAATTGCGATCACTGCGAGTGTCATTGAGGAACCATTCACCCGCGCCACAACAGACTTAAATTCCTGTTCCTTATAGCGCAACCCGCCTAGAAGCATAGAGAGTCCCATCGCTAAAAGTAAGTTACTGATAATTGTGCCAGTAATACTTGCTTTAACAATGTCAACCAATCCTGCTTTTAGGGCAACTAAAGCAATAATTAACTCAGTCGCATTGCCAAAGACTGCATTTAATAAAGCGCCAATTGAGGAACCAGTAACTACAGCAACTTCCTCAGTAGCAGTGCTTAACCAGATGGCTAGGGGGATGATTGCTATCCCAGATGTGATGAATACTGTGAGCGTACCCCATTCTAGATTCTCAGCTGCAATTGAAATTGGGATAAAGATTAATAAACCTAGAGAAATAATTTTTTTGATTGACATAGTAGGTTCTGGCTGTGGTTAATTCGGTTGAGCGTTGCAGTTAGACAAACTCAAATGTGTGAGGATTTTAACAAGAATTTTTTGTAGCGGCTCCACTTGCTGAAACTCATTTTGAGGATAAAAGTAGGACAGGGAGAATTTGAGCAACCTCTCGCGCGGTGTGCCGTTGCTTGCCATAGCTATTCACTGTGTTTGTAACAGAATATTTCATTTTGAGCAGCGATCGCACAATTTCAATCCAAAACCATCAAGTTACCCTTACTTCCACACTGGAGTTGCAGTTAAAGTAGATTAAGTTGCAGTGAGCACAACTCAAACACTTTTTTTACGACTCACCCCGCTTGGGAAACAATTTGGCTAGGGCGTTAAAAAATCCTAATTACCTGTAATACCAACGCTATTTAGTGGGGATACAACCTATAGTTATCATCCACGCTCAATAAAAAATCTGCTCCTGTAGAACGGTTAATGAATGCCGTCTATGGCTTTAGATTAATCATTTTGGAAATATTGCATGACTTATCCTGTCCCAGCTGTTGCTGGCTCAAATCTCACGCTGTATTGTGACGAAAACATGAAAACGCTGGAACCTCTACGCACGGCTACGGGTGTTTATGTCACGGTTCACGGTCATTTTTACCAACCACCGCGCGAAAATCCTTACCTAGATGCAATCGAGCGCCAACCCAGTGCTTCCCCCTACCATGACTGGAATGAGCGGATTCACCACGAATGCTATCGCCCAAATGCTTTTGCCAGAGTGTTGAATCACCAAGGCGAAGTAGTGGGGATCGTTAATAACTATGAGTATTTCAGCTTTAATATTGGGGCAACGCTGATGTCGTGGCTGGAACGCTATGATGTCGAGGTTTACCAGCGAATTTTAGAGGCAGATCAAAAAAGTTGCGATCGCTTAAATGGACACGGTAATGCGATCGCTCAAGTTTACAACCATATCATTATGCCGCTGGCGAATCAGCGGGACAAATACACCCAAATTCGCTGGGGTAAACAAGATTACATCTCCCGTTTTGGGCGTGATCCCGAAGGAATGTGGCTGGCTGAAACTGCTGTAGACTATGCCACCTTGTCAGCTCTGCTATCAGAGGGCATTCGCTTTATTGTGCTTGCGCCCTCCCAAGCACAACGTTGTCGCACACTCCCCAAAGACGATCAGCCAATAAGTGAGTGGTACGAAGTCGGCGGTAGTCAAATTGATCCCACGCGTCCTTATCGCTGTTTTCTCCCTGGTGGTAATCCCAACCACGATTACATTGATATCTTTTTCTACGATGGCCCGATATCACGAGATATGGGTTTTAGTGATGCCCTGTACAATGCTGAGCATTTGGCGGGAAGGATTGGGCAAGCAGTACGCGGGGATCATCGTCCGGCACAATTAATTTCTGTAGCGACTGATGGAGAAACTTTTGGTCATCATAAAGGCGGCACTGAGAAGACATTAGCTTATGCCTTTTTACATGAGTTTCCCCAGCGTGGCTGGACGGTGACAAACTTTGCCCATTACCTCAGTCTCAATCCTCCTACGTGGGAAGTGGAATTAAAACCTGTGACTGCTTGGAGTTGCGCTCACGGTGTAGATCGGTGGCAAGATGACTGTGGTTGCGGCGGTGAAGGTGGTTGGCATCAGAAATGGCGTCGCCCGTTGCGTCAGGCGCTTGATTGGCTACGAGATCAGTTAATTAAGGTGTATGAGGAAGCTGGTAAGCAGTTATTCCGTGATCCTTGGGCGACGCGGGATGATTATATCCAGGTAATGCGCGATCGCTCGGTGGCAAATGTTAGCCGCTTTTTAGCGCGTCATCAGAACCACAAACTTACAGCAGCTGAACAAGTAGATGCTTTGCGTCTATTAGAAATGCAGCGTCATGCTTTGCTGATGTATACCAGTTGCGGATGGTTTTTTGATGAAGTATCGGGCAAATAAGTAAAACAGAATCTAAGCAATGCTAAGAGTTAATAAAAAAAAGCTGGAGATATATCGGAATGGACGTAATAGAAAGACTTGATGAAGCAGATGTGAGATGAGCTCCTTAGGTGCTCCACAAGCAGGTC
>JAUJND010000135.1 GCA_030446505.1 Chroococcidiopsidaceae cyanobacterium YX2bin18
TGATGCATGTTCAAATATGTCTCTTTTTTTTGTTAGTATACTTGGGTGTTGTTTTTCTTTGATTCTTAATGTTCTTGAATTTTAGTTTCAAGATATAAAACAGTTTTTGGCTAGCCCTACACGGAAACTAATGCTAAATATTTAAGCTTCTGAACTATTCGGTTTAATAAATAGCAGGAGAAACAAGAGTGAAGCAATTTAATAGCGCACATCAAGAAGCCTACCAAGAGTTACTGACTGTGACCAATTGGACGATACAAATGCTTGACCAGAATGCAGTTACCTATAGTGCCAATAGCCTAAATCCGCATAGTTACAACCAATTCTGCAACTGGGCAGCAGCGGTGAGAGTAGCAGTGGCAAAAGCTGAAACAGTTGAGGACTCTGTACAGCAGATCAAAAAAACTCACGCCGATGTTGAGTTACCCTCTTTGTCTAGACGCAGCTAACGCTGGAAACTACAAGGCTGTTCTGGCGTTCGAGGCGTTTATTAAGCGGTGGTGTGAGTAATACCTAAACCCATGTGTTCACTAGGAGAGTAGTGAGAACCAGAATTTTTAACCTCAGACAAAACTTGGTTCACCTGATTGGCAACCGCCCAATTAATTGTCATTGCAAACAATGTGAACCAGGTCAATTTTTCGAGTGCGACATCTGTAGACGGCTAATGCCGTGGTGTATGGGCGCTAGCGATGATATGGAAGATAGCTGCGATGACTGCTGGTGCGAGGCTCACGGTGAAGCTCCATATCAAGAGAAGTCGAAGCATTAGTAAAAGCGTTAAAGCTCACTAGATAAGCGCCTCTTGAAAAGAAAATCCTCTTTTTCCAAGCAGCTAACTTATTTCAATCACACCACCAATTCCGCCAGGGCTAGGAAATAGATTATAGCCCTCTTTTATTAACAGGAGTCACTTTTATGGTTTCGATTAAGGACAAGAGCGCTAAAATGGTTGCCTTGGCTCAGGGGGAACTAGTACGCTATTGCCATGCAGTAGAAGCGGGTATCTGTGGAGAAGATAACGAGTTTCATTCAAGGCTAAAGGAGCGGAAAGATTCTAGCAAAGGCAACGTTAGTGGCAGGCGTATTAACGCGCCGCACCGCCAGAAAACAATAGTTATTTCTAATAGTGAAAGTTGAGGAAAAAGCCATGCACAAAAGCTTAGAGCAGGTAGAATACTATCAAGCACACTATTGCTCTATCTACCTGAAAGCCAAGACTAAAGGTAAGAAGGTATTACGTAGACATCTTGAGAAAGTTAACGAAAGAATAAGGCAGTTGCAAAGAATTTCTCCAACGGCTGGTTGCAAATAAATTGAGCAGATGCGAAGGCATTGCTGCTTAGATAATTTTCCGCAATCCTCACAAAGAACAAAGTTAGTAGCGAATACAATCCACCATTACATTTTTGAACTATGCAGATAACTACAGTAGGCGTTGAGTACAGACGAAAATACAACTTAGGAAACTACGAAAGTTTAGAACTGAGTATTAGTTTGTATGCCAAGGTTGATGCCGATGAAGACGCAGATGCAGTTGCAGAATTTTTATGGCATCAGAGCAAAGCAAGTGTCAAAGCTCAAGCTGCTCCAGCACTAGGAAAGGTTAATTATCAAGCGCAGGTGCAGCATAAAGTTAGTGGGCTGACCGTAGAGGAAGAGGAGCTAGACAGTTATTAAGTTTTCTAGCGACATTAGCAATTTACAAAACATGGAGAGAAGAAAATGCCGTTTGATTTTGATAGCGAGGAGTACACTGCACCGAAAACAGAAGGGTTGCCAATTGCTCAAGTGTTTAGTCCTTATTTAAGTAAGAAGACAAGAGCATTACAGCCCTATGGATTTGGGATAACTGTAGAGAATGCAGAGGCAGTTAATTTTCAGCCAGATGATAGCTTCAAGTTGATTGATTACACCTTTGAATCTGGCGATACCAGCCGAGTTTACCTAACTACAACTCCAAGCATGGTAATCCTGCATCGCAGCAAGGTGATGGCAGAAATTAAGAAGGGACACCCAGATGAAGGTAGGGTAGTGGAAGTGCCTCAAGGAGAATGGGACAAAACCAAGCATAAAGCGCTCCAACGCCACATAGTATTTTTTGTGGGCAAGAACAAGCAACTACTTCATGCCACTCCTGTGTTGTTTACTCCTAAAAGTGCGGCATGGGGGAGCTTTAGTAATCACTATGCCCTTAGAGAACGGGGACGCTTAGCAGGAGGATTCTGTTATGAATTACAGGAAGCGTATACCCAAAGCAAAGGGCAGAAAGGGCGTAGGATGAATGCTTTGTTCTTTGCTCATGGAATTTTCTCTGTAACGCTCAAAGATGAAGAACGCGGTGAAGACACTAACACTGCTTTGGTATGTGCAACAACTGACCATGCAGTTCCAACAACGGCAAACTGGCAGAACTTCTTGATTGAAACAGGCTCTGGTGAATCAAATACTATTCTTACAGCACTTGAAGAGTACAAAGATTACTTCAATAAAGGTGCTGCACAGTCTATGGAGTTTGACGAAGTTGGTGGGATAACAGAACCAGAAATAGTCTACTCAGAAGATGGAAACGTCAGCTGCAATTTCCTGTTAACTTACTATCGCAACAACGAAACATTCCAACTGTTCTGCCAAGCAAAAAATGGGTTGGCAGAACAGGCTGCTAACGCAGATACTGCTACTGATTACCGAGTTAAAGGTGTTAAAGAAGGCAAGATTGTCATGGTTAAAAGTTTGGAAACGGGAGTAGCTTTTTGACATATAGCTATAACAACTAGCTTTTTCTAGCTCACTTGTTTGATAAGAGCTTCAGAAAGTCGCACATACTTATAACTGCATTGCTGCTTGGAAATAGATTGCTACTCCAAGCAGCAATCTGGCTGCTTCGGTGGTCATAACGTTATGCAAATGCAAGATGAGCTTTGGCACGCGTTGTAGTTCTAAAATGCGTTTGGGTTCATTGTTAGCCAGTTAATTCAGGAAGATAAACGTTAACTGTACCCTTTTGCTACCCCAGGTTGGAAATTTAGCTAGAACATTAGACCCGATTTCACCACTCAGTAGTTTTTTGAACACCAAGTTTATTTTTGGAAAATTATGCTGTCTGCAAAAGAACTAGCTACCATTCTTGCTGCCTTACGTTTTCTCCAAGCTAACTTCAATGATTTAGAAGAGATGAGGGAAGAAATGCCCCTACATTTTGAGAAAGTATCACCACTAAATCATCAAGAAATTGACGAACTTTATGAAAAATTGAACGCAGGGAATCATTGTCCAATTACAAGCTTGCACCAGATAATTGTGAAAACATCCGACTCAGAAACTGATCGCCTTAGTGACGGGAAAAGGGGACAAATTACTGAGCAGATGGCTAATACATTTCTTGATTTTTGCAATTGGGCATTTGAGGCTGTAGTCGATATTGATGCGGCAACTCAACCACAAATGAAATACCTCCTGGTAGAAATAGCTGAACGCAATGGCGAGAAAGAGTACACCGCCAGATGCCTTGCTCAATGCCCCAGTGAGCAAAACCCTAACTTGGTTGCCGATGCAATCGCTGTTAACTGGTATGAAGACTGTCTTGATGATGAAAGCCCTTTCGACCATGATTCTTTTTGGTTTGAAGGTGGGGCAATTGCCGTAGAGGTAGCTGGTGTTAAGGAAGTTTCAGCACAGCATTATGATGTACTGAGCCTGTATCTATCTGACTTAACCCCCGTTGATACAGATATCACTAGAGCGATCGCCTACAAAAGTGCAGCTTTGAGTTACCAGGGGGAGAGCAAAAATGGCTAGACCACGACTAAATTCCAAGCAACGCCGATGGCTCTCCAAGTTCTTATCAGAGTATCCTTGGTACGAGGTACGAGAAATTCGCCCTGGCTTAGACAGCGATCGCATTGTTGTCCTTGAAGGAACTGAGCAATTACCATTGCCAGCGGTTCCAGAGTTTGCAAGTGCGCTTCCAGCTTATCGCTTGCACAGTTTAGAAATAAAATTAAGAAAATACGGGGATGCCAGGAAAAGTGCAGAGTATAGCTGCACAACTGTTTACCCTCACTCTGCTCTAGATAGTAAGACAACGACACCTGAGCTTTTAGGTCAGCTTTCCCTACCAATTCCTGCCGCAGTGTTGGAGATTCCAGAACCAGTAAATCCAGTTGTTGTCACCTGGGGCGTTGCATAATTAAGATATGAATTGAGAATGATTTTGATGCAATGTCCTGAGT
>JAUJND010000013.1 GCA_030446505.1 Chroococcidiopsidaceae cyanobacterium YX2bin18
GTGTTACACTATTTATGTGAGATAAGTGAGAATGTGTCGGTCGTGATTAGCACAGTCCCTTTAGGGAAAACCCTTAGTGAATTGGGAACCCCAGGCGAAGTAGGGTATAAGTTAGGAAAGGTGATCGCTCCTCCTGATTCTGGTCGGGAAGCCGAATTAGTCAACGCTGAGGCAAGGGAAAAAAATGCCAAAAATTACTATATTTTGGAATACATCGTTAACCTCCCCAATCACCAAAAACGGCATAATTTAGCAAGTGTTGCCGTCAGTCGTGGCAAACTTTTCACCTTCAACGCCTCTATCCCAGAAAAGCGCTGGGCTAAAGTGAGGCGGATGTTTGAGCAAGTTGTTAATTCTTTCTCAGTCGACTAAAAAGGGGCTAGGGGGTAGGAATTAGAAGGTATAAATTTATCTCCCCTACTCCCCCTACTCCCCCTACTCCCCCTACTCCCCCTACTCCCCCAGCTCTTTCTCATGGGTATTCCTCCCTTTATCCTTGCCTCCGCTTCCCCAGCGCGTCGCCGCCTGTTGCAAAACGCTGGAATTGAACCAGTGGTTTGTGTTAGTAATTTTGATGAATCCCAAATCCAGCTAAATGACCCAGAATCGCTGGTACAAATTTTAGCCCAAAGTAAAGCTGAAACAGTTTCCACCCAGTTTGATTCAGGCTTAATTATAGGTTGTGATTCAGTACTGCTTGTCAATGGCGAAATTCATGGTAAACCAGCTAATGCAGCTGAAGCGATCGCCCGTTGGCATCAAATGAGCGGTCAAGTCGGCGATCTCTACACTGGTCATGCCTTAATTGATTTATCCCAGCGCCGCACCTTAGTACAGTGCCAAGTGACGCAGGTTTACTTTGCCCAAATGAGCGATCGCACAATTAAAGCTTACGTTGCCACTGGTGAACCCCTGAAATGTGCTGGCTGCTTTGCCTTGGAAGGTCGTGGGGGTTTATTTGTTGAAAAAATTTCCGGTTGCCATACCAATGTAATTGGTCTGAGTTTACCCCTACTGCGCCGAATGCTAGATCAACTGGGATACGATATCACTGATTTTTGGCATTCTACCTAATTAAACTTGCAGGATTTATTTGCCAGGTAATGGTAATACCACCGTAAAGGTTGTCCCGACATTAACCTCACTGCTCACCTGAATCTGCCCCTGATGTAAATCCACACACTTTTTAGCGATCGCCAGTCCTAGTCCGGTTCCTTGAATTTTACCTACATTACTACAGCGATGGAAGGCTTCAAATAAATTGAGTTGGTCTTCTGGGGGTATCCCAATCCCCTGGTCTTGTACCTGAAATGTCACGGTGTCAGCCTGAGCGTTCAAATCAAACTGAATATGTCCACCTTCAGGAGAGTACTTAATAGCATTAGAGAGTAAATTGCTAAAAATGTGCTTTAGTAGCTTTTCATCCATTTCAACCAAGTTGCAGTTTCCTTGATGGCTAAAGGTAATGACGTACTGCTCATTGGGATTAAGTTGCACAGCTGCTATAAGTTCGTGACAAAATTTTTCTAAATTCAGAGGTGCAGGGTTGTATTTCAATCCACCCGCTTCCGTGCTGCCAAGAAGTAACACTTCGTCGATTAGATGAACAATTCCGATAATAGCAGCTTTAATTAGATTAAAGTACGTGTTTCTTTTTTCCTCAGTCAATTTCAAATTGTATTGCAGCAACTCCACAGAACTCCGAATCGTGGTCATGGGGGTGCGAAACTCATGGGAAGCGATCGCAATAAAGTTTGACTTCAGCAGATTGAGTTTCTGCTCCTGTTCCAATGCTTGACAAATCCTTTGCTGACTATCCTTCAACTGTTTGACGATTTCCCCTCGCTCAATCGCGTAGCGGAGACTCCGCACCAATAATTGAATCGTAATTTGATCCTTAACCAGGTAATCTTGCGCTCCTCTTGTCATCGCGTCCAGTGCTAGTTGCTCGTCATCCATGATCGTCAAAACAACAACTGGAATATCGGGGACGGCTGCCCGAAATTCTGCTAGTGTGTCTAATCTTTCAGAGTCGGGGAGGTTAAGATCCAGCAAGACCACATTAAAAGTTTGTTGATTACAGGCATCAATAGCTTGGCTCAACCGTTCAACTTGGATTAAATCCCCTCTTTTGCCTGAGCGGAGAAACATCTTGTGGAACAAATCGGCATCAGTGGGGCTATCTTCCACCAATAGAACATGAATTGCTATTGT
Source organism: Chroococcidiopsidaceae cyanobacterium YX2bin18 (assembly GCA_030446505.1). Lineage (GTDB taxonomy): Bacteria > Cyanobacteriota > Cyanobacteriia > Cyanobacteriales > Chroococcidiopsidaceae > JAHHHE01. Next base: position 2,215 of record JAUJND010000013.1, read on the forward strand.
TTCCATAAAAGTAAAATCTATCTTGACTGCTGAAATCAATTTTTTTATTCTGTGGGTAGCCTTACTGCTGCCACCCAAAAGGTACTAATTAGCTGCACAACCTGGATAAACTGATGAACATCCAAGGGCTTAGTCACGTAGCAATTAGCGTTGAGGTTATAAGACCTGAGGACATCATGCTCGTCCGCTGAAGTTGTGAGAATCACCACAGGAATCAGTTTGAGTTCGGGGTCTGATTTAACTGCTGCCAGCACCTCTCGACCGTCCATTCCGGGCAGATTCAGGTCAAGTAAGATTAAATCTGGACGGGGAACACTGGCATACTGATCCTGCTGTCGGAGATACTCCATTACCGTCTCGCCATCTTCAATCCAGTGCAGGTTGTTAGGGATACTATCTTGATTAAAGCCTTTAACATTAGATTGACTAAAGCCTTTAATGATTAAGTTGGCATCACTGGGAGAGTCTTCAATCAGCAAAATCTCGACCGTTCTGGACATCTGAATTGTCATAGTGGGGTAGAGTGAAATAAAAGACAGTTCCTACTTTTGGCTGCGATTCAACCCAGATATGTCCGCTGTGACGCTCAACAATCTTTTTACAAATCGCTAGACCAATACCAGTACCAGGAAACTCTCGACGGGTGTGAAGACGTTTGAATATTTCAAATATCCGCTCAAGATACTGAGGCTTAATGCCAATGCCATTGTCACGAATAGTAAAAAGGCATTCGGTTTTTAACGGGGTGTAGCCTCCACTGCTCTCAGTCTCTCCATCTCCTCTCACGGCACTAATATGAATCTTCGGTGTCTCCTCACGGCAGAATTTAATTGCATTGCCAATCAGGATTTTGCAATAGCTGCATTACTTGGGTGTTGTCGGCAACTATAGTTGGTAAAGGATCGTGGGTGATAATGGCATTAGTTTCGGCGATCATTACTTGCAAATTACTCAGTACCTGACTCAATACTCTGTTGCCGTCAGTAGCAGCTAACTTCAAGTCATGAGTGCCTACACGGGAATAAATCAGCAAGTCTTGAATCAACTGCTGCATCCGCTGTGCTCCATCCACGATGTAAGCAGTGTATTCTAGGGCAGACTCGTCTAAAAGATCCTCATAGTCTTGCACTAAAAGTTGCGTGTAACCTGTCACCGCTCGTAGTGGCTCTTGTAAATCATGAGAAGCTACATAAGCAAATTGCTCTAGCTCTTGATTAGACTGTCGCAAATCCTGATTTAGCTTTTGTAATTCAGCCGTCCGCTGCTGCACTTTGACTTCCAATTCCTCTTTCGCCTGCCACAGCGCTGACTCAATCTGCTTGCGTTCCGTGATGTCTACGTGCGTACAAATCCATTCTTGGATATCACCGTTGTCGTTGATGACGGGAACTCCACAACCCAAGAAAAATCGATAAGTACCATCAGCAAGTCGCACACGATGCTCGATATGGTAGGTACGTTTCATCTTAACGGCATAACTCCATAGTTGTGCTGTTCGCTCCCGATCAAGAGGATGAACCGCAGCGAACCTCCCTAATCCTTTAATTTCTGCTTCACTTTGCCCAGTCAGTTCCCGCCAAGCAGGCAGATCATCTACCACATCTCCTGCGGCATTCGTCGTCCAGACTATATCAGATGTCGCAAGCACCAAAGAGCGATAGCGTCGTTCACTCAGTTGTAGGGCTGCTGTTCGCTCGTGGACACGCATTTCCAATTGATCATGAGCTTTTCGTAGGGCTACCTCCGCACGCTTGCGATCATCTATGTCAGCACAGATGCCAACCCACTCGCGGATGCTGCCATCGGGTTCTTGCAGGGGTACTCCACGCACAGCAAAGTTTCGGTATTCCCCGTCGTAGCGCCGGATGCGGTATTCCACCTCGTAAAGCGTACGATCGGCGATCGCTTTCAGCCAGACTTGCTCAGTGTAGTGTTGATCTTCTGGATGAATGGCATTCAGCCAACCGAAGTTTTTAAGTTCGTCAAATGTCTGACCAGTAAATGCACTCCAATCAAGTTGTTCACTAGCAAACCCGCCCTCATCTGTTGTGTTCCAGACGATCTGCGACGTAGCAAGCACAAGTGAGTGATACCGCTGTTCGTTCTGTCGCAATTCCTCGTTTACCCGCATCCGCTCAGAGATATCGCTCACCGTCAGAATCGTGAGCATAATCTCACCAGCACTGTTATACACAGGTGCGCCACCATATCTGCCGAACCAGGATGTTCCGGTATCGACTCTTTTTACATAGATTTCATAGTTGGAGAAGGTTTCTCCCTTGAGCGCCCTAGCTAAGGGCCACTCCTCAACTGGCAGCGATCGCCCATCTAGGAAATACAATTCAAATGCAACATTTAATTCTTTTAAGCTCCTGCGTGCTTGCTCGATGTTTTGATACTCATGGAGGCGTAAAGCTGCTGGGTTCATTGTTAAGATATTACCTGCCAAATCCGCAACAATTAGACCTTCTGTCATGTTATTCGCGATCGCTTCCCACCGCTCCCGCTCAGTCTCTAGCTGCTCAAGTAGTTGCGCTTGTAACTGTTCGGATTGCTTAAGGGGCGTGAGATTGCGAGCAACGCTGAAAATAGATGCTACTGACCCATCGGGGGCAAATTCTGGTACAACGTAGTCTTGATAGAATGCTGTTCCGTTGGCGGAATCTGGAAACTCAAATTCCACCAACCTCATTTCACCCGTCGCCAAAACTTTTTGCCAACAAGATTCCAAATGATCGGTCAATTCCGCTGGGAATCCTAATTCTGCACGGGTTCTGCCAACAATTTCATTACTTGGCATACCAAGCTTCCGTTCAGCGGCTGGATTGACATAGAGATATTGCAGTTGATGATTTAAACGGGTTATCGGCTCAGGAGAATTTTCTACTAGCGCTCTAAACTCCTCCTGTCGTTTTTGCAGTGCTGCTTCTGTCCGTCTGCGGAGCCGAATTTGCTGTTTTAGGAGGTAATAAACTCCCAATAGCAGGCTAAGACTCACGCAAGAGCCAACAGTAACAACAATGATTGTCTGGCGAACAATAGTATCTGTTGCTGCCACTCGCTGTTGCAGTAAGCCTTGCTCCTCTTGATCGATAATTTGCAGACTTGCACGGATTTCTTGCTGTGCTTCCCATCCTTGAGCAGTTAGATTGATTTGGGTTGCTGCGTCTGACTGGTTTTGCTCCAACAAGTTAATTGAGTGTTTCAGATTAGCTAGCCGTTTAGCAACCAAGAGTTCTAGCTGATTGAGTCGGTGTTGTTGAGTTGGATTACCGCCTGTTAATTGCTGTAAAGCTTTGAGAGTTTTATTAGTTTCTTGAACACCGTTGTTATATGTTTCTAGGTGAATCTTTTGCCTGCTGATTAAGTAGCCGCGTCGCCCGCTTTCAGCATCTATAACCCCTTCAAAAGTGTTATTGAGCGCTTCTAAAACTTCATAATTATGGATAATCCCTTGCTTATTCTCAATCAACTTTTGCATACTCAAGTAGGAGCTTGTACCCACACCACCAAGCAGCACCAATGCCACAACAAACCCACTTGCAGCAATTTTTTCGGATAACCCTTTCACAATTTTCCCTGCGATAACTTGTTCAGGCACAATTAATGCCTAATGAGACTGGGATCTTTGCAGTCACTTCCAGCAATTACTCTGTCTTTAAATCTCATTTATAACTCTAGAGAGCGAATATGCCCAATACTTGTGTGCTCTCTTTTGTTATTTTGTGCTAGCAAAATAGAAAACACACTTTTGCTAAGCCTTTCAACTTTTTGTCTGGTGCGGAGTAGTAAAAAAAATGTTTAAGTAGGTGTCATAATTCAAGCACAACCTTGTCCTAAATTCCTTAGATCAGTTACTCCCACGACAACAATTGCAGCTTGACCACTGTAATAGCCATAAGTTGCGATCACGGTTTCCTAGATATCGGACGCTGCAAGTCTTACCAAGTGGGCGTTGCTGAATCAAGATATGAAACGATAAGGAAGTGGAACATCCCAGAATTGGAGATAGTGAATTTAACAAACGAATAGAGTGTCTCAGCATTTGTTTTGATTTTGAGTAACATAAAGTTTTACGATGCAGTCGGGCTAAGTAATGCCGTAGGCGAGTATTTTCTCCCTCCACCCTTGTCATATAGGTCTTGCTGATAATGTGATTCTGCGTTAGGAATCAAACTAGAATAGACTTTCCAGCCATCTGTAACGTAAAAATAACATTGCCATTTGCTAACACTGTCCCCACAGTGTTGAAAAGTTTGACACTATGGTCGCCCTAAAACCCACCGATAATCCTTGTTTAAGTGATCTACTGCTGTCCACAGCCAGATTTTATTTTTGACCCAACAAAAGTTTCAATTCATCCAACTCTCCTACTTGTGGAGTTGTCTGTGGGTCATAGGCATCTGGGAGAAGTTCCCATTTGTCTTACCCAAGTAATTATGGTGGTATGGTGTACTCCTTTCACCCTCTCAATCGCACGCAAACCCATACCATTGACGTACATTTTCAAACATTCTCGCTTGAACTCGTCGGAATAACCTTGATGTGAATTATAGTCGGTGATAAATTGGCGTGAGCAGTTCACACAGATATAGTTTTGTTTGCCTCTGTTTTTACCGTTTTTACGGATATGTTTGATTTACACTCAGGACATTGCATCAAAATCATTCTCAATTCATATCTTAATTATGCAACGCCACCAAGTGTAATAAAATTTTACCATTCTGTTTTTTAAGGCAACCACCATCAAAACTATGCAAAGTGGGGATGCATAGCAGCTTGGGGTTTGTTGATGTATGAAAATATTTATAGCAATCTGATCTGTGAAATGGGCATCCTGCCTGTCCAGGAACCAGAAGCCTGCACCACATTCATAAATGAAATAGGACTGCTATATATTAAGTTATCTACAAGTTACAAGTAAATTCCTAGATTAATATAAACTGGGCTATAATGTCGCTCAAACACATCATTAATTTAAATTGTGTTTTAAACATTTTGTGCCTCTTACCAGTTAATTTATCAGAAGTAAGAACTTGTTTTGAAGTTAATAACTTTTTAAACAAGCAAAGAACAGCTTGAATCGGTAAATTGGATGTTAGATAAATTTATCTAAAGTCTAGTACCTGAACAGAAACGCAATCCAACACTTATTGAACTTGCCACCGACGCTTCAAGCTTTAAAAAGCTGGCTTGGCAAAATTCATTAACGTGTAGCACTGCTTCACCATGATCTGGAATCCAAGCTACCCAGTCATCCTCTGAAATTTGACATAGTAGCAGTGCTTCGTCAAAACTGAAACGGCTAGGAAGTTCCAACAGCTTTACCCAGGTATCAGGCTGAAACTCGTGTGGTAACGGGTTTATATGGGCTTGATTGACCAGCCCAAATTTTGACTTTTAAGTTGAACACCAACATTGAGCTTGTGGGAATTAAGTTGCATAGTATGTTTTTCCTTCCTCTCTATATGCCGCAGACAACTAACACCGACTTTTCAGTAGCTTTAACTTGTCTGAATCTAATGGGCTAATTTAATATATATTCTGTAACCATTGTTACAGTAAATTCTCTTTTTCAGCAACTAGCTGTTTTGTAACTTTACGTTTTTGTTTAAAGCCATTAGAAGTAAGAGAACTTCTATATAGCGTGCCTTGCGCGTGGCTAACGTAAACTTATGGTTGAGGAATTATGTGCTCAACTACAACTTGTTGGATCAAAATACGGTGGCTGGCTGTAATCTGATTACAGAGACTACTACCTGCGTTTCCATTACAATGTCATCTACTTCCACTTCTACCACCTCCTCGCTGTGATCGCAGCAACATTCCCTAATTTGCCAGTTGGCTGATTGTATTGAAGCCGTTTGCCACTGCCACCTCGACCTCTCACCTACCCAATGCCTGCTCACTTGGGGTATGTAGAAGGAAGACTAGAGGGCGAGAAACTCACAATTGAAAACCGCTGCTATCAAACACCACAGTTCCGAAAACTGCACTTGGAACTGGCAAAAGTGGGAACGACTTTGGATATTTTGCATTGCGTCATGTTTCCGCGTCCGGAATACGCCCTGCCAATGTTTGGTTGACTTAGTAGGAGGACGGGGGCAAATTAGTGCGGCGATCGCCGATCTTTCGCTATTACTTACTCCTGATCGCAGTTTGCCTGCTGATTATACTGCACTTCAGGCACTACCGAATCTCAACTTTAAATCCCTCGTGAACTCCCAGATTGGGGAGATATTTTTCAGAATTTTTGTCTCTTTATTCGACCAGCCCCAGAAGAAGAAGCAATTTTTCTGGAGCGGGTGCAGGCGTTTCTGGAGATTCATTGTACAAATGCGATCACGGCTCAACCTGTATCAGGTGAGAAACAAGCTGAAATTATTGCAAGTCAACGCTATTACTGCACCAAACAGCAGCAAAACGACAAAAACTCGTCGAGTGCTAGAAAAAGCTTTTGGTTCTGATTGGGCAGAACACTACATGACTACTGTATTATTTGATCTGCCTGAATCATGATTTGATGCTTGAGAAATTTCTGAGCAGTAACATTTAAAAAGATGTTAGTAAAGTTTGTCTTACTCAAACAGCAACTGTAACTGAGATTAGTAAGCAAATGGTAAGCAAGATATTCTGGATAGTGATCCAGTAAAGGTTGTCACCGCGTCAGCTATTTTTGTTTTTAGTGTCCCAAGGACTGACTTGCAACTCACCATTTTCCGTAAATACTACCTTGAACTGAGCAATCGCCTGCTGAGTAGCGCTAGGAGTCGCAGCAGGTTTAACCAAGTCAGCGAGGGTTTGGGCAATATAATCGTTCGCCGTTGGACTAACCGATTTATAACCGACAATATCTCCATCAGCAGCCATAACTACACGGTAAGTCAAATCCTGCTCTAGATCAGAGCGTGTCCAACCTTGATTGAGCTTGTTGTAAAGCTGCTGCTGCAAAACATTAAGCTGGGACGAATCAGTAATTTCTGGGACAGCAGGCGGCGTTGAATTGGCATTACTAGATTCCTGGCGGGTAAATTATTAGACTGACTAGAACTAGCTGGCTTTGGTTCTTGAGGTTGGGGGAGCGGAACTAAGAAAAAGGCGATCGCGGCTATTGCTAGACTTGACACACCCACAGCTGCTGGCACTGCCTGCTTTACTAAAGGTTGGTTAGAAGTGCTATAGCGCTTGGAAACCGGAGCCAGTCGTAGCGACAAATCTGGTAACGTTTGGCTATCAGCAAAAAATTGATCTACCGCTTCTACCAGATCGAACAACTGCACTGTTGTCAAATCAAGCTGAACTACTCCACCATTGAGTCTTCTAATCCCGCCTCTCTCTTTTTGTCGATTGAACAATCAACCGATGCCGATTGTTGCCAATTTTCTGCAATTGCACCGTTCCTAATCCGCTTCTATGTGCCTCTGGGTGATGCACTTGACTCAAAAAATTCCTGAGCATAGCCGCTAACTGCCCTAACTAAGCTCTCAAGAAAGTCCCGCCCTCCAGTCAAAATCGGATAGTTAGAATTAGGAAAATCACACTCCGCATTCACCAACAACATTGAGAGTAAGGGGCGCACATCCGTATGGGCATTATTAGTGCCTTCGGTTAAACCTTCTAGGAGCAGGGTGCAATTGGGCAAACTGTACTTACGTTGAATTGTCATTGCACTTCCCCGTCAAACAAACTCATCAAAATCGCTGCATTCCAGCCGTACCAGTACAAAAAAGCAATTGTCCTAAAAGTTGCAAAGCTAGCTCATCCAATTTTTCATTAGAAGTGTAAGCAATTACGCCAGAGCGTCGGGGATTCATCCGGCTGCGGAAATGTGCTCTAAAGCGCTCTAGATAATTAGACAGCCGCAAATTCTGTTCTAAAGGAATTTGCTTATCACTCATTTGTTGATAAGCTAGGAGCAATTGTCGGATTACAACTGTGAACCGACGTGCTAAATAATAGGCAATAACCACCAGCGCTTTCGCCTCTATTAGGCTCAACGGACGGCGTGTATGCGATCGCCGCCAAGGATTTGTACTACGCAATCGCCACAAGTTCACCCGATTTTTAATTACTCCTTGGAGTTCCAGTTCATCAGCCACCGCTAAAATTGCTTCAGAACCACCAAGTTCTAGAGCCTCAATTGCTAATAAAATCAGGTCAATTTGCCACTTGGTTCGGTTTGGACACGTCCCCTCAATAGGTGGGTTGGGTAAACTGTCCAAAATCATTGGATTTGATTGGACTGCTGAACTATCTAATGGTGTTACGCTCACGGAAGCATTCATCCTAACAAGCTGCGCGGAGAGAATAAGAACTTTGCCAAACAAACCTGCAATTTTGTTACCAAACTAGAGGATTAATGTCCACCCCTAGTATAAGTAGCTAATTTTTACCTTGCTGGTTAAACCAACGGATATTCCTGATCCGGGTTTTCCAGTCATAAGTTCAGCAGGTTTCTTTGTTAGTATGCTCCAAAACCAGCCAGGTTTAGATCGTACTGCTACTAAATCAATAATCGTCAATTAAATCGCAAATGTCAGCAATCATTCAAAAAAAGCTAGATTTCTAGTGTACGATTTTTCAGGCATCGACCGTTCGATAAAACAACCAGTGCCGTCCTTAATACCTTTGTTGCTCACAAGCTTATGGATTTGAAGTCCCTAATTCGTGATATTCCCGACTTTCCTAAACCTGGAATTGTCTTCCGAGATATCACAACAGTTTTGCGAGATCCAGCTGGGCTGCGCTATATAACTGATTGTTTAGCCCAAAAGTTAGCTGCTGCTGGGCTAAATGCAGAATACATTGTGGGAATGGAGTCGCGGGGCTTTATTATTGGCGCACCTTTAGCTTATAAATTAGGGTTAGGTTTTATTCCAGTACGCAAACCCGGCAAGCTGCCTTCTTTGGTTCACTCGGTTGAATATGAACTGGAGTACGGTACGGATCGGCTGGAGGTACATCAAGATGCCTTACAACCAGGAAGTCGGGTTGTAATTGTGGATGATTTAATTGCCACAGGTGGAACAGCAACTGCTACGGCAAAGTTAATGCAGCAAATTGGCTGCCAACTGTTGGGGTTTGGATTTATTATCGAGCTACAGGATTTACAAGGACGTAAATATCTACCAGATGTGCCAATTGTGACGTTGGTAGAGTATTAGTCCTTAGTCATTAGCAAAAGACGAAGGACTAATGACCAATGACCAATGACTAATAGAACCAATGACTTCTACTAAAGCTTCTTTTGCAGCGAGTTGGGAGTGGCTGACAGGGTTAGTCACCAATGAGACGTTTGTCTATGTGGTGAAGCGGCTGTTGCAAGCGCTTTTGACTTTGCTCTTGGCATCAGCATTATCATTTTTCATAATTCAGCTGGCTCCAGGCGATTACTTGGATACCCTGAAGCAAAATCCTAAAATTTCGCCGGAACGGATTGAAGAACTACGGCAGCAGTTTGGACTGGATCGCTCTTGGTTAGAACAGTATGGGCGCTGGTTGTGGCGAATCGTTACTCAAGGAGATTTTGGTACGAGTTTTGTGTATCAGCGCTCTGTATCATCGCTGTTGTGGGAACGGATTAACGCCACATTGTTACTGGCGATCGCTTCTTTAATTCTCACTTGGGCGATCGCGATTCCTTTAGGTATTATCGCTGCCGTCAAACAAAACCAATGGGTTGATCGAGTTTTGCAAGTTCTTAGCTATACCGGACAAGGATTTCCCAGCTTTATCACTGCTTTATTGCTGCTAATCTTGGTCCAAAACACCTCTCCTCTTTTTCCAGTCGGTGGGATGACTAGCATTAATCACGCTGAACTATCTCCCTTGGGTAAATTCTTAGATGTCAGTTGGCACATGATTCTACCTACCCTGGCTTTGAGCATTACTAGCTTTGCTGGATTGCAGAGAATCACGAGGGGCGAATTGTTAGACGTACTCCGCCAAGATTACATCCAGACGGCTCGCGCCAAAGGGCTACCGGAAAACCGCGTAATTTATGTTCATGCTCTGCGTAATGCGGTTAACCCGCTGATTACTCTACTAGGTTTCGAGTTAGCTAGCTTGTTGAGCGGTGCTTTTATTGCGGAATTTTTCTTTAATTGGCCTGGTTTGGGGCGGCTAATTTTACAGGCTGTATTAGCTCAAGACCTCTATTTAGTGATGGCAAGCTTGGTAATGGGCGCTGTAATGCTGATTGTGGGCAATTTATTAGCAGATTTGCTGCTTAAAGCTGTAGATCCGAGAATTCGGCTGGAAAATCTAAATTAATTACCGCGATCGCACTTCTTTAATTTATGTTATCGCAAGTCTATTACCTTGTTCGCTCAAAAGCAGACGGCAACTACCTTTTAGCTCATTTAAACAGAGATACTAACAAATCTGAGGCAGGCTATTTATTGGTGTTTCGGGAACATTTTGATGCTCTAAGCTATCTCAACACGCATGGTTCAGACGTAGTAGAGCGGTTTGCGGTGGAGTGTGTTCCCAGCACTCAGGTAGGAAGCTTGCTCAAACGCTGGGGTTTTAGTGGTGTGGGCATTGTTCAAGACCCGTTGTTACCGAAAATTGAGTTGTTCTCCCACGTTTAACTCAGGTAAACACAAAAATTGTTATCTTGTGCTTGCTCTAATGTCCAAAACACTACATCTAACACAATCTATCTTGGTGTAGATGCAGATAAATCAGTGATTTGAGGTATAAGTAAAGATTGTTTAGGATTTTATCTAGTCTAAATCCTAATAACATTAACAATATCAATTCTTACAAACAGGAAAAACTTGGTATGCGCTCTATCAAACTCAAGTTGTCTGCCCTGCGCCCCGTGCGATTATTATTAGCTGCCTTTGCTTGTGCCTTTTTAGTGTTTTCGACTGCTTTGCCTGCCTACAGCGATACTCCACAACCCACTGGCACTCAAAAATCAGCTGCACAAGGTGAGTCAAATCTCCTAGATATTGAAAAAGAAGCACAAGAGGCAGTTTTAAAAGATCCCTATTCACGGGAAAAAACACAAACTAAAGCGAATGAAGGTCTCAATGAGATCCAAGGAACCGCTGATGCTGAGAAAATGAAACGACCGGAAAATTCTCAGTCCTCTAGCTCAGTTGAAGAAAAGTCAGAGAGTTTCCTAGAAAGGCTTACAGGTAAAAAGTAATTCTGACGAGAAAACTAAAGCATTAGGCAAGTCTTTTTTAAGCTAAATAGAATCACTTTGCTGAAATTGTCTCAGCATGGAAGAAGGGTAGGCAGTGTCTGCCCTTTTTTTTGTGTTGATTAATTATTTTTAGCTACAAAGAGCGACAAAAAGGAAAGTACGCGCTATAAGCAATGATGCACTGGGGAGCAGACAATGTTAAACGGAGAAAAGACATAGCGGAGAAATTTTAAGAGTAATCGCATTTCCGCTATTGCATCGCACCCGAAATCTTTTACAGTGAGGAAGTAACAATAAATGCCTCAACGGCCTCATCAAACGCGAATAATGCACGGAGTGGTATTGCACGCGAGTTTTTCAGGAGGCAATAGCTACACCGGGAACTCGCCAAGGATGCGATCACCAGCAATTCTTACGCTTCCTGCAAGAAAGCAATTGCTGCGATTTCAACACCGCAATTTGCCGATAAGTTGCAGCGAGAAAGCCTAGTGAATTATTCACTAAGCAAAACGCACAACTACACCACATTTTCGCTAACAAATCTATGATGAAGTCTTCAGTGAGATAATAAACAGACGAAAGGCAGAGAGTACCCCAAATATGCACCTGAGTGAAATCACCCATCCTAACCAGTTGCACGGTTTGTCAATTCGCCAACTACAGCAGATTGCGCGTCAGATTCGGGAAAAGCATCTAGAAACTGTAGCAACAAGCGGCGGACACTTAGGTCCTGGATTAGGCGTAGTGGAATTGACGTTAGCGCTTTACCAGACCCTAGACTTGGATTACGATAAGGTCACTTGGGATGTGGGTCATCAAGCGTATCCCCATAAACTAATTACTGGTCGCTACAGTCGGTTTAATACACTGCGGCAAAAAGACGGTGTTGCCGGATATCTCAAGCGGTGTGAAAGTCCTTTTGACCACTTTGGTGCTGGTCACGCTTCAACCAGTATTTCCGCTGCGCTAGGAATGGCGATCGCCCGTGATTTAAAAGGTGAAAAATTTAAAGTAGTGGCGGTGATTGGCGATGGAGCATTAACTGGTGGTATGGCTTTGGAAGCAATTAACCACGCCGGACACTTGCCCAAAACAAACTTGCTAGTAGTGCTGAATGACAACGAGATGTCAATCTCACCCAACGTCGGGGCAATTTCTCGCCACCTGAATAGAATGCGGCTTAGTCCTCCGGTGCAGTTTCTTTCAGACAACCTCAAGGAACAGGTAAAGCAGATTCCTTTTGTGGGTGATTCCCTGTCTCCAGAACTAGGACGGCTCAAAGAAGGAATGAAGCGTTTAGCCGTACCCAAAGTAGGAGCAGTGTTTGAAGAACTGGGCTTTACCTACATGGGACCTGTAGATGGTCATAATTTAGAAGAATTGATTGCCACATTCGAGCAGGCACATCAGCACACTGGACCAGTGCTAGTTCATGTGGCAACGACTAAAGGCAAGGGGTATGCGATCGCGGAGCAAGATCAAGTAGGCTACCACGCCCAAACCTCCTTTAACCTAACCACTGGCAAAGCTGCCCCTTCTAATAAACCTAAGCCCCCCGGATACTCCAAAGTGTTTGCTCACGCCCTTGTCAAACTCGCAGAAAATAATCCTAAAATTATTGGTATTACTGCGGCGATGGCAACCGGAACTGGTCTGGACAAACTTGCGGCTAAATTACCTCAACAATATATCGATGTGGGCATTGCCGAGCAACACGCTGTCACTTTAGCAGCTGGTTTGGCTTGTGAAGGAATGCGCCCGGTTGCGGCAATTTACTCTACATTTTTACAACGCGGCTACGACCAGATAATTCATGACGTTTGTATCCAAAAATTACCCGTCTTTTTCTGCCTAGATCGAGCGGGGATTGTTGGTGCTGATGGTCCTACTCACCAGGGAATGTACGATATCGCTTATCTCCGTTGCATTCCTAACATGGTTTTGATGGCTCCCAAAGATGAAGCCGAACTCCAACAAATGGTAGTTACTGGCATAAACTACACTGACGGTCCGATTGCGATGCGCTTTCCCCGTGGCAATGGCTACGGTGTCCCTCTGATGGAAGAAGGCTGGGAGGCTTTACCCATTGGTAAAGGCGAAATTCTCCGTTATGGTGATGATGTTCTTTTAGTAGGGTTTGGCTCAATGGTCTATCCAGCGATGCAAGTTGCTGAGATTCTCGGTGAGCATGGCATTCAAGCAACTGTGGTAAATGCCCGGTTTGCCAAGCCCCTCGATACAGAATTGATTTTGCCCTTGGCTCAAAGCATTGGTCGCGTCGTGACGCTGGAAGAAGGTTGTCTCATCGGCGGCTTTGGTTCAGCTGTTGCTGAAGCGCTGCTTGATGCTAATGTCGTCTTGCCAGTGAAGCGGCTTGGCGTGCCAGATATATTAGTAGATCATGCTGAACCGGATCAATCCAAGGCAGCGTTGGGTTTAACCAGTTCACAGATGGCAGAGCAGGTGTTGCAAGCTTTTTTCAGCCAGCAGCTAACAACTGTTAGCTAGTAGGAACAGTAAGGTGGGTAAAATTGCTGCCCACCTGACAAAATAATTACGTTAAATAGTTTGAGATTTCAATTAGATTACCGTCTGGATCACGCAGATAAATAGATTCAATCCAGCCTAAAGCTCCGGTTCTCTTTAGTGGAACATCTCCGATTTCCCAGCCAGATGATTTAATGTGATTTATTACTTGCTTAAGAGGAATATCTGTGATCAAACAAAAGTCTGCTGAACCAGGAGTGGGGCTTAAAGCCTTTAGCTCAAATTCTTGCCCCACTTGATGTAGATTGAGCTTCTGCTGTCCAAATTGCAGCGCCTTACGCTCATTGTTAAACGTGACTACTTCCATTCCCAGAATCCGTGAGTAAAAGTCACAAGTAGCATTGATGTCATGAACGGTAAGAACAAAGTGGTCAATTCGATCAACCTTCATCAGTGTTACTGTCTATTTACGCTACAAATACTTTTATGATGTCTCAAAATACCCAGGTTTATCCCGTTATTTGGTACGAAGACTCTGTTCTTCTCATAGACCAAACTCGGCTGCCTAACGAGTACACATTTGTCGAAATACATCGCTGTGAAGATATGGCGCAGGCGATTAAAACTATGATTGTCCGAGGCGCACCAGCGATTGGGGTTGCCAAGCTTATGGGATGTACCTGGGGGCGCGAGAAATTAATACCCTAGAGCGAGAGCAGTTCTTAAGCCAGCTAGAACAAGTAGCCCAGTTGTTGTGTGCTACTCGTCCGACAGCGGTTAATTTGTTTTGGGCGATCGCGCGCGGATGCTTAGAACGGCATACGAAACTCTTGGTTCGGTAGATCAACTTAAACAAGTCTTACTTAAAACCGCTCAGACGATCAATGCCGAAGATTTGCAAACTTGTCAGGCAATCGGCGATCACGGTTTGAAGTCTTGCCAGCTACCCCGGAAAAACTCAGCATTCTTACTCACTGTAATGCAGGGGCATTGGCAACTGCTGGCTATGGCACTGCTTTAGGTGTGGTGCGTTCTGCGTGGCGAGAGCAACGATTAGCACGAGTCTATGCTGATGAAACCCGTCCCCGCCTCCAGGGGGCAAAACTAACCGCTTGGGAATGCGTACAAGAAGGTATCCCAGTCACGCTAATTACCGATAGCATGGCGGCTCATTGTATGAAGTGCGGTTTGGTCAATGCTGTAGTAGTAGGCGCTGATCGCATTGCGGCTAATGGCGATGTGGCGAATAAAATTGGAACATACAGTCTGGCATTAGTTGCTAAAGCTCATAATATTCCCTTCTTCGTCGCTGCACCTCTTTCAACAGTTGATTTTAATTTAGCGACTGGCAGCGAAATTCCGATTGAAGAGCGCGATCCAAACGAAATTTATGCTATGGGTGACACAATTATCACCCCAACTGGGTAGAGTTTTACAACCCCGCCTTTGATGTCACGCCAGCCGAGTTAATTAAGGCGATTATTACGGAGAATGGGGCATTTGCACCTGGTGATTTACAATCTGAGGTTAAGCAAATGGCTCAGAATAATACTACAAACTAGGGATACAGAGTATCGCCCGTGCTAGGGTCAAATATAAATAACTGGTCTAGATCCACTTGCAGGGAGATGCGATCGCCTGGACGCAGACGCACATCAGCAGCCGCTTGAATCTGCAATTGTATCTTTGATCCTAGTAAACTAGTACGAATCAAAGTCTCCTTCCCAAAGGTTCCACCATCTTTACTTCAACAGTTAGATCGGGTGGGCTGCTAATCTTAATATGCTCTGGACGAATACCTAAATCAAAGTTTTGCTCCTCAATCAAATGCAACTTGTCCTTAACCACTGCTGGACAGGTTAAGACTTGACTGCCTAAATTAAAGCCAGTATTCGTGTAAGTTGCAGGCAGAATATTCATCGGTGGACTGCCTAAGAAAGTAGCAACCATCCGGTTATGCGGTCGAGCATAAATACTTTGAGGAGCGCCGATTTGCTGAATTCGTCCTCGATCCAGGACTACAATTTGCTCAGCTAATGTCATTGCTTCTACTTGATCGTGGGTGACATAGATAGTAGTAATACCCAGTTGGTGATGCAACTGTTTCAATTCCGCCCTTGTATCATCTCGTAGTTGAGCATCCAAGTTAGATAGAGGTTCATCAAGTAAAAATACTTTAGGTTGTCAGGCGATCGCTCTACCCAATGCTACCCGCTGTTGCTGTCCCAGATAGCTCTTTCGGCTTGCGCTCAAGCAGATGCTCAAGAGAGAGCGATCGCGCTACTGTCTCTACGCGTTCTTTAATTTTTTGAGGAGCAGCTTTCCGCATCTGTAACCCGAAGCTGATGTTCTCTGCCACCGTCATGTGAGGATAGAGGGCGTAATTCTGGAATACCATCGCCACATCTCGCTGCCGCGCTGGAATATCATTTACTAAAACATCCTCAATAAAAAGCTTTCCACTTGTAGCCGTTTCTAACCCGGCGATCGTCCGCAGAACTGTAGACTTGCCACAACCTGATGGTCCAACTAATACCCAAAATTGTCCATCAGGAACTACAAAACTGATGTCTTCAATAGCAGTGACATGATTAAACTTGCGGTTAATGCTTTCTAAGCGAACGTTTGCCATTTTTTTAGAACCTAGCGAAAATACTCGTTGATATATTCACTGGCGGGGTTTAAGGATTTGAATAGCATCTGGTAAGTCGCTATAATCTTCTTCTAAAGATAGTTCAATTACTGCCGCAATATTTGCTACTTATTTCTCTGCTAGGTAAACAACCCCTGAAAGATGCAAAATATGAGAAGAATCAAAAATTAATTGAGTAGAATTATGCCTGTCAAAAAAGGTGATTTAGTCTGCGCTGTGCGCGAAAAATTAGAAAGCAGTTTAGAAGCAAAAGCTAGTGATCCTCGTTTTCCACCCTATATATTTGAAACTAAAGGGCAGGTTGTAGATATAAAAGGTGACTACGCGCTTGTAATGTTCGGTTATGTATCCACTCCTAATGTCTGGTTGCGTGTCGATCAGCTAGAACCGTTCAAATAAAATGTAAGCTCACCGTAAGGGCGATCGCCTAATTTACGCCCTTATAGTGACTGCACACCTTTGACACTAAGCATATGGCTTCCACTAAGAAAGCAAGTTTATCGCTTTGTTAAGCGTCTACCAAGACAAAATGTCTGAAGCTCATTCTTGATGTGTTAGTAGTGTCAAAAAAGCTGTAGGGTGAAAAAAGAGATAGATAGAGGAAGATGGGGGAAGTGGGAGATTATCCCCTAACCTTGGAACCCTGAATTACAGACAAATGACAACTGACAACGGACAACGCGCAACAGCTCTACTACAAAATCAAAATATCTATCGTACTGTTTTGGACAACGGCATTGTGATCCTCGTAGCAGAAAATCCAAACTGCTGATATCACTGCCGCACGGCTCTTTGTACGAGCTGGTAGTAGTTGTGAGCCACAGGAACAAGCTGGGTTGGCGCATTTGCTGTCCGCAGTTATCACGAAGGGAACGCAAGAACTGTCCTCTTTGGAAATTGCCGAGCAGGTGGAATCTGTAGGAGCCAGTCTGAGCACTGACGCGGCGGCGGATTACTTTTTGTTGAGTTTAAAAACAGTCTCAGCAGATTTTACCGAGATATTCGAGTTAGCTGGGCAAATATTGCGATCGCCTTCATTCCCAGAAGTTGAGGTAGAACTAGAGCGACGCTTAGCTCTCCAAGCTATTCGTTCCCAACAAGAGCAGCCTTTTACAATCGCCTTCGACCATCTGCGCCAAGCAATGTACCAAAACCATCCCTACGCCATGTCCGGGTTGGGAACAGAAGCAACGGTTGCTACTCTTAGTCGTACTGATCTGCAACAATATCATCAAACGTATTTCCGTCCAGATAATTTAGTAATTAGTATTGCTGGTCGCGTAACTCCAGCAGTCGTTGCTCTAGTTGAGCAAGTGTTTGGTGACTGGCAAGCTCCACCAACGCCGTTACCGACTTTGACACTGCCTAACCTGACGCACCAAGCTCAGCGAACGACAACACCTCAACAAACCCAGCAATCTATAGTTATGCTGGGTTATCTAGCTCCATCGGTGCAAGAATCTGACTACACCGCCCTAAAATTACTCTCTACTTACTTAGGAAACGGGCTTTCTAGCCGCTTGTTTGTAGAATTACGGGAAAAACGGGGTTTAGCTTACGATGTTTCCGCATTTTACCCGACACGGCAGGCTGTAGCTCCGTTTGTTGTTTATATGGGGACTGCTCCAGAAAACACAGCGATCGCCATAGAAGGACTGCGGACAGAGGTTGAGCTACTGTGTACTACGCAGCTTGGCGAAGATACACTTCAAGCAGCTAAAAACAAGCTACTTGGTCAGTACGCCTTGGGCAAACAAACTAATGCCCAAATTGCTCAAATTTTTGGCTGGTATGAAACATTAGGGCTAGGAATCGTGTTTGATATCCAGTTTCAGGAAGTAGTTGCTAGTTTAACTGCGGCTGAGTTACAGCAGTCGGCTCGCCAATATTTTCTGGAACCCTATGTTTCTTTAGTTGGTCCAGAGTCAGCTGTTAACAATCTGGTTGTACCAACTACTATATAGTCGCCATGTAAGTGTATGCTGAAAAGATTAATCTTGTACCTTTTTTGCAAGCAATGAAAGGCAGCCTAACAATAATTTTAGTGGGTGCCTTTGGGTTATTTGCCTGGGGACACATCGCCGTAGTCGCAGTTCCAGTTGGGCAGGTGGAAGCAACGATGGCAGCTGGTATAGACCGAGCCTTGCTTAAATCTGGTAGTCAAGGCGTAACTGTATCGGAACTCCAAGCAGCTTTAAAACTTTTGGGCTACTATACTGGTACAGTGGATGGGGTTTACGGACAGAGTACTGTAGTTGCTGTCTCCCAGTTTCAGCAAGCAGCTGGCTTAAATCCCGATGGCATTGTTAGCCCCAGAACTTGGGAGCGGCTGTTTCCCCTTGTACCAGCTACAGCATCTTCAGCAGCTTTCCCAGTTCCGACTGTTACCAAGACTCCAGTGGCTGCCAATAGTTCTGCACCTAACAATACTAGGGTTACTAATTCAAAACCAACTCCAACTCCTGTCCCTAAATTATCTACACCAGCATCGACTTCCGTAAATTTACCTATTTTGCGCTTAGGAATGCGAGGTTCTACTGTTAAAAGGTTGCAACAGCGACTACAAGCCGTTGGTTTATTTAAGGAACCTATAGATGGAATTTTTGGTGATAAAACTGAGATTGCTGTTAAAGCAGCACAACGTCGCTATCGTCTCAAACCCGATGGTGTAGTTGGTGCCGCTACCTGGAAGGCTCTGGAGCGTTAGCCGCCGCGCACTAATATAGTATTCAGTTTGAATTAAGACATTTCAACATCATGTATTAGTGGTTTAAAAATTTAACTTTGCAACACTTTTTGAATCTAGTAAGTGTGAGCTTTGAAGTAGTTTAAATTAAAAATAACTTAAGTTAATTCAAATTAAGATGCCATATTTAAGGTTAAGTGGCAACCGTTAAAACTCTGAAGTTTTACGTTCTACTACTATTAACTGAGCTAACCTTTAGCAGCTATTGTTGATAACCTGTCAGGAGATAGAAGAAAACATACCCTCCTATAGATAGAGCCGTTTGCGCGATTACGAAAGTTAGTTTGGAAGCAATTCAAGCTTTGGTATCACTTAAAACTACAAGATATCTAGTAAAAGCTTTTCTAACTTGCTAACAAGCTTATTCCATATCTATTAAGGGAGTTCTATTAACGTTATGTCTAACTCAAATGATCCTAAAAGTTTTGGTCGTGAAGTACGTCAAGAGTCACATAACGACGTTGACGGCAATACACACACACATATAACAAGAACCAGCGAAACTGTTAATAACGTACCTAGTAACCCGAATACTGGTTACGTTGAAGGTCGAATTGACGAAAACCGCTACCAGGGAGAAGTTTTAGCTGAACGGGATAACGAAAATGCTGGTCGTGGCTTGCTAATCGGTATTCTCCTCACTTCACTTGCGGCTTTAACTGCTGGGGGAATCTGGTTCTATAACCAGCGCAACGATGCAGATCCAGTACAAACAATTGTTGTTCCCAATAACCAACCAGCAATTAGTCCATCTCCTGAAGCCAAACAGGAACCCACGATTATTGAAAGAACTAGGGATGTCCCAGTTCCAGTTGTGGTTCCTCAACAACAAGCACCCGCTTCGCAAGCTCCTGCACCAGCACCGGATATTAATATTTCTGTTCCCAATTCTGTAACTCAGCCTCCTGCAACTCAAGAAGCACCTGCGGCAGAACCAGCCCCCACGCAGCCAGAAAGCCAAAGTGGCACTGAGCAGGGCGCACAAAGCAATACAGAGACCGCAACTCCTGCTGAAGGTATGTCAACAACAGATTCAACATCTGGTAGTACTCCTAGTAGTAGTGGTAGTACAGGAGATTCTGCTCAGTAAGGGTGCTGACAAGTAATTAGTAGGGGTAGAGCAGCACTATATTCCAGCGATGTTCTTAATCGCGCTTACACAAACGAAGTCTGCCTCCACGGACTTGACGCAGAATAAAAGTTCTAGAACCCGCGCTGGCGGGTTTTGTCTATATAGTTACTAGGGGCAAGATATCAGGTCCACCTACTCCCCTTACTGCTTATATCTACTAATTAATTTTAAGCATACATTTTCCCAGGTTATGCAGATACGACAAAAATACCTTTTTGATCCAACAGAAGCTGAAATATTTTTATGTTAAAACTGAATTTTGGTAGTGGTGTATTGTGAGCAACCATCTCCGCAGCCCAAAACTTAACCTGATTGAAAGGCTTTGGGGGTTATTTCAAGAGTTTTTTAAGTTGGCAGTTGTTCTGTAATCTAAATGAGTTGAGATTTGAAGCTAGGAAAATTATGGCTTCTCTAACTAGACAAACGATTACTAGCCTGACCAGATAGGAGTATATTCTTCGGCTTTTACCTAAAGTGCAACAACTACAGTTTTATATCCAAACAAAAACAAAATCTTGCAATTCATTATCTACAGAAGTATCGTCACCTGGTAACTCCTCAAGCAAAGTAATCGTCTTCAATCAGCGTATATCTTCATAAAATCGCTTCAGGTATGTCGGCGATACCCCAAAACCCCACAAAAAGCCAATGTAGAGATATATAGCTGTTGCCTTAAATGAACCCCAACGCGCTACACGGCGATCAGAACTCTGGACAATGCGGTTTACTTGGCGAATCCTTCCCCGCGGGACTAACTTTAGGCACAAATCGCCCTCCTCCAAGATCGGCAGAGCGCTATCGAAGCCTCCACAATCCCAAAAATCTGTGCGGCGACAGAACATCACTTGGTCGCCGAACAGCAAGCGCAGCCCTCTAAAAAATAAGTGGGGTCGGAACAGCAGTGGAGCGTAGTAAGTTTTGAGATAGTTGTGTAGTGACACTCCCCACCGCGTTGTCTCGGAACCTACCATTAAGGAAATAAAACCTCCAGCAGCAACACTTTGCTCTGTTAAAGTTTGCTCAATCACTGCAACCATGTCGTCTGGGACAAATGTATCGGCGTGTAGGAAGCAGAGGATATCTCCAGTTGCCGCCTCTGCTCCTAAATTCATTTGCAGCGATCGCCCGCGCTGACTAGCAGCAATAACTCGCGCTCCTAGTTTCTGGGCGATCGCGATCGTTTCGTCTTCACTACCACCATCCACCACCAAGATTTCCCCAGCAGGAGGGTCGAGAAGACTGAGATTGCGCAGGCTACGTCCCAGACAAATCTCCTCATTCAAGGTGGGAATAATGATGGAGACATGAGACATCAGACTTAACGATTAAAAATTAAAAAAGACAATTTCATTTGTCAAGGAATTTTTCAAGTGCTTTTCTGTAGTGTATTGGTAGAACACTTTCCACATTTGGATCAGGGCGAGCAATAACGTGGTGAGAAAGCAATAACTCCTCCTTGGTATCAACTCGTTTAACTGCATCAACTCCAGCAGCAACCGATACCTGTACCTCAGAAACATCGCCGCGAACAATAACGGTATAACGAGCGCCACTAACTTTTTCGTAGCCGACCAGTGTAACACGGGCAGCTTTGGTCATTGCATCTGCTACTGCTAGCGCAGGAGGGAGGCCTTTCACTTCAACCATACCAACTGCTGCTGGCATTATTACTCTCCTAAATTAATTGGAACACGAGATTAATTGTACGAATTTTTGCTACAAAATTTAATTTAAAGCTTTAAACATTAAGCCGCTCAATCAGGAGTAGCTAAGAAAATTTCCGTGTCGTCGCCATTGGAGCCATACCAGACTACATTTGAACCGGATATCTGAGGAGCTGAGTCGTCGAAGCTGTTATTTGTCAGCTGAGTAGTATTAGTGCCGTTGAAGAAAAATATCTCATAGTCGGTGCCGTCATAACCACTCCAGACAACGTTAGAGCCAGAAATTTGGGGTACATGGTCTTCAAAGTTGTTATTTGTCAGTTGAGTAGTAGTTGTACCGTTGTAGAAGTATATTTCGGAGAAGTTAGGACGACCACCCTCCCAAACCACGTTTGCAGCCGAAATTTTAGGAGAGGAGTCGTCTAAGTTGTTATCTGTCAGTTGAGTAGTAGTTGTACCGTCATAGAAAAATATTTCAGTATCGTTACCGTCAAAGCCATACCATACGGCATTCAGTCCAGATATTTGGGGAGAGGAATCAAAGAAACTGTTTTTTGTCAGCTGAGTAGTTTTAGCACCGTTGGAGAAGAAAATTTCTTCACAAGAATTAAGTCCGCCAGTGTAACCACTCCAGATCACTTTGGTTCCAGAAATCTGAGGATAAAAGTCGAAAAACTTATTCTTTGTCAACTGGGTAGTTGTACCATCATAAAAGAAGATTTCTACAGCTTCCGAGGAACTAGAACCGCTAGTGTAGCCGCCCCAAACCACTTTTGAACCGGAAATCTGGGGATCTGAGTCGTAGAAGTTATTATTTGTTAGCTGAACAGTGGTCGCGCCATCGTACAAAAATATTTCAAAAGAGTCAATGTTATTGCTGGTAGCACCTTGCCAGACTATCCTAGTTCCAGAAATTTGTGGTGCAAAGTCATTGAAGTTATTTGTCGTTAGCTGGGTTGTATCCTTGCCGTTGTAGAAGAATATTTCATAGTTATCGTATTCGCCACCCTGCCAAACTACGTTCGACCCAGAAATCTTGGGAGATAAGTCATCAAAACTATTATTTGTTAGCTGAGTAGTAGTAAAAGTTATTTCCTTAGCTTGGCTTACCTTAGTAGAAGTAATCATACTTATGCCAACTACTATAGTAAAGCTGACTGTGTTAAACGCCTTGATCCACTTCCTTGTTTTTCTCAATAAAGGTGGAATTAACAAATGCCTCACTATACGTAGCATATTTTTAGAGATTTTCATATTACAATTAGGTAGATATTTTTAACTAAGAAGTATTGATATATAGCAATCTGATTTGATTTGTGGGATGGGCATCCTGCCTGTCCAGGCTAGAAGCCTGCACCACATTCATAAATGAAATAGGACTGCTATATTTTCTTAGTAATTTAGAATTTAGCTAAATCTATTCAACTTAACTCTTTTATAATATCAGTTATCTAAAAGGTGTTTAATAACACTCAATCTATCTGTGTAGGAAATTAAGCTATATTGGTTACACTTCTTTAGCTATTAGATATAATTACTAAAGTTTAAATTATCAAGACATAAATTTAACCAATATAGTTTTGCAGACTAAAGCCTAGTTGGAATTATAAACAAACTTAGAAGTAATAATCTTTCCCTGATGTTGCAGGTTAAGGGCGATCGCTATGCTTATAAGATTAATAATTTGCACAGCAGCTAGCGAAGTAGTAACATAGGAGATTGTGTCTAATTAGAGCAGGTTCATGCCAAAAATAAAAACCCGTAGATCGGCGGCTAAGCGATTTAGAGCCACTGGCAGCGGTAAGATCGTCCGTCGCAAAGCGTTTAAAAATCATATGTTAGAACACAAGACTTCTGACAAAAAGCGCAGCTTATCACAAATGGCACTTGTGGATGAGTGCGACGAAAAAAATGTTCGTTCAATGCTGCCATATTTGTAAGATTTTAAGGAATTAAGAAATGACACGGGTAAAACGCGGTAATGTTGCTCGCAAACGCCGCAAAAAAATTCTCAAACTAGCTAAAGGATTTCGCGGATCGCACTCAACGCTTTTCCGTACTGCAAATCAACAAGTCATGAAGGCGTTGCGGAGTGCCTATCGCGATCGCAAAAGGCGTAAACGTGATTTTCGTCGCCTGTGGATTGCACGGATTAATGCTGCTGCACGCCAACACGGTATAAGCTACAGCCAATTGATGGGCAATATGAGAAAAGCTAATATTCAGCTGAATCGCAAAATGTTGGCTCAAATGGCAGTCACAGATCCAGCAAGCTTCAGTAAAGTCGCTGAATTAGCAAATAAAGCTAAAGGTGTAGATGAAGCTAGAAGGTAAAAGGATAATTATTTTACTTCTTAGTTTTTCCTTTTTCCTATTTTGCCCGCTTTGGGGGAGGCAGTACACCCCCAAGTCCACTATCCGCGGCAGTGCAGCAACACGCGGATTTGGCTCACTTTTTCCTGTCTTGCCGCAATATCCGGAGCAGCGAAGTTACACCCAGATTTGGGGCGCTTCCTTTTCAGCTACTGCCGCAGAACTAAATGAAATTACCCAACGGGGTTATCTAATTGTTGCTATTAAAGACAATTTGCCTCCACTAGGTTTTCGGGATGCAACTGGCAAATTACAAGGGCTGGAAATTGAACTAGCTCAACGTTTGGCACAAGACTTACTAGGCAAACCGGATGCTTTAAGGTTGCAACCTGTAGTGAATCGTGATCGCCTTGCTGTAATTTTAGAAGGTAAAGTCGATTTGACGATTGCCAGCGTCACCGCAACTGCGTCACGCGCTCGGTTGGTTGACTTCAGCAGCCCCTACTATTTTGATGGTACTGCCTTGCTAACAAAGTCAGCTGCGGTGCAAGGGCTAAGAGATGTTGCCAGAAGCAAAATTGCTGTACTTAAAGGCTCTAGTACGATTTCGACGGTGCGGTATCTATTACCAGCAGCACAGTTAATTGGGGTTGATTCGTATCAAGAGGCGCAATTACTTATGGATGCGGATGGAGCAGCGGCATTTGCGGCAGATGCCAGTGTGCTTAGCGGCTGGGTACAGGAATACCCTGAGTATCGCTTGCTGCCAACGTTGCTGTCGGCTGAGCCGTTATGTGTAGTAATGCCAAAAGGCTTGCAATACGATAACTTGCGGCAGCGAGTTAATGCTGCTATTACTCGTTATTCAACTGAAGGCTGGCTAAAGCAACGCGCTAAATACTGGGGTTTACCTTTGGATAGCACCGAAATACCTGCTAACTGAAATTGTCGCTATACATTTGCTCAGTTGCGCGGCGCGGAATCATAATTAATACAGAAGAAAAATTTTAATATCTGTATTTGAAGGCAATGGATAATAGTCTCGCAATTGTTTATCTCTCAATCTTGCTGGCTCTGCTTTTTGGAGCTAGTTTTGCAATACTTCGCCAGGTTTTCAAAACGCGTCGAATTGAGACTGCACTCTCCCGCTTGCAAAAAAAGCTAACTAAAGAGAAGGGGACGGCTCAAGAATATTACGAGTTAGGCGGCATTTATTTAGATAAGAAATTGTATACTCAAGCGCTTGATATGTTTCAAAAAGCAATCAAAGCAGCAGAACAAGAGGGAGAAAAAAATATTGCCCTGATCTATAATGGGCTGGGCTATGCTCACTTCGCCCAAGAGCAGTACGACTTAGCAATTCGTAATTACAAGGAAGCTTTAAAGCAAAAGCCCAACTATATTACGGCGCTCAACAACCTAGCTCATGCTTATGAACGTAAGAATTTAACGACTCAAGCGCTACAAACTTACGAGCAAGTGCTAGGGGTAGAACCAAATAATATTACTGCCAAGCGTCGCTCTCAAAAGCTGCAAAGACAGGTAGTTATTTCGACCTAATCCGCTTTTCAGCAGGTATGTAGTGTGGGGTACTAAGCTAATCACTACATTCCCTGCTCCTGACGTGCGAACTAGAGTTTATGCTTCCCGGTTAAAAAAGCCTTGGATCTGCTTCAAGGCTGCTGGAGCTATATTAAAAGCTGCCCAACTAACTGCTGCAAGTAGTGGTAGTACAACAATAGCAATCCGAAAGTCGATGTCCATATTTCCTTTCCTTAGTTATCAGTAGAGATTAAATTTCAATTCTCATAGTTTTATTTTTAGCTGAAAGCGGTAAATTTTCCATACCCCTTACTATTTATGTTTATCCTAAGTGATCCCAGTTACATCACTTGTACTTATTAAGGCGTTTTTGTAAATCCTAGATCTGTGCCAGTGCCTGCATGAACCAAAGCTAACTTTTCGTAACGTTGGGCGTGTTCAATTAGTTCTGCCGCTTCTGCATCGGAAACTTCACGGAGGCGTTTGGCAGGCACTCCAACAACGAGCGATCGCGGTGGTACGTCTTTAGTAACCACTGCTCCAGCACCGATGATGCTACCGCTTCCGACACGCACGCCATCCAACACTACGGCTCCAATCCCGACCAAGCTGCCTCGTTCAATGTAAGCTGAATGCACTACAGCACGATGTCCTACCGTGACATAATTTTCCAAAATCGTTGGCTTACCGGGATCGCCGTGCAAAATTGCTCCATCCTGAATATTGGTGCATTCTCCAATTTCAATTTGCTCCACATCTCCCCGGACAACTGCTCCATACCAAATATTGACCCCCGCTGCTATTTTCACCCAGCCAATAACCACTGCATTTGGCGCAACAAAAGCAGCTAGAGAAAGGTCAGGGCAGGGTAAGTAAGATGCAGCAGACACGATAGAATATCAGATATAGTACTTAGGATTGATTTAAATTTTGAGGTCGGCAACCGCAGCTGGTTACTTTTAGCAGAATATCACGGTGTAAGACCATCTGTTGGCGATGGTGATTCTAAAAGTGATAGGTTTTTAGAGCAATAATGTCAAAATTAAACATTGGTGCTGGTGACAGAAATATGCTGGTTCCTACTCCATGATGAATCCAGGCTTGCAGTACCCCATTTTTGGTCCAGAAATTCAGTGTCCCCACTGCCGCCAAACTGTTACGGCGCTGACGCTAACCGACACTTATCTGTGTCCACGTCATGGTGCATTTGAAGCTGATCCTCATACCGAAGAACTAATTCATCTCCAGTCGGGTCGTCACTGGCGACGTTGGAATAATGAGTGGTATCGGCAACACACGCACCCGGACGGAATTCGGTTTGAAATCCATGAAGCGTTAGATCGGCTTTATACTCAAGGATATCGAGCGACACGGGTAATTATTGCCCGACGCTACCAAGAATTGATTAGTGGTTATTTGGAGCGTAACACACCCTGGCGGGGGCAGTCGGAGCCTTCACGACCACGACTCTACGGCTTACCAGTAGAGTTTAGCCCCGAATCTAAAGAGGAACAATGCTGGGAAGTGATTAATTTTGACCTGGAAAAAGAACCTGGTGTACCCGTGCGCTATCCTTACTTCCGGCTGTTTGAGTAGGCAAAAGGTGAGAAGCTATAAAACTATCTCCCCTGCACCCCTGCTCCCTTGCTCCCTTGCTCCCTTGCTCCCATGCATCACGCCTCAATTCGTACTGCTGACATTCATCGCGCGATCGCCTTTTACGAACAGCTAGGATTTAGTGTTTGTGAACGCTTTACCACTGGCTACACTTTGGCTTGCTGGCTGGAAGGGCTTGGCGGACGCATTGAATTAATTCAAATTCCGCAACCAAATCCTGCTGCTGATACTTTTGAGGATGAGCATTATGTCGGCTACTACCATTTGTCGTTTGATCTCACTGATGTAGCGCCGGAGTTACCTAGCTGGTTAACAGCCTTAAAAGAGCGATTTGCTGAAGCACAAAAGACCCAGCCAGAGCAGTACCAAACTTTAAAGGTGCTTTTGGAACCGACTCAACAGCAGATTGGCGATCGCGTGTATGAGGTTGCCTTCATTGCGGATGCTGATGGTTTACCACTCGAATTCATCCGAGTTTTAGATAATTAAACTGAGCCTTTGTATCACTCACTCCGGCTTAAGGAAATCAGTTATATTGATTGCAAAAATGGACAGTAATTCTAACCCTAGTGGCTATGGTGTGGTGTTAGTGACGGTTAGTTCAAGGGCAGAGGCAGAGGCGATCTCTACCTCCCTCGTTCAATCTCAGTTAGCTGCTTGCGTTAGTTTATTCCCTATACATTCTATTTATAGGTGGCAGGGCGAACTACACCAAGAACAAGAATGGCAGTTGCTAATTAAAACTGACTTAACCCAATTTCCGGCTTTGGCAACCAAAATTCAAGAACTGCACTCCTATGAAGTGCCGGAAACTATAGCTCTTCCAATTGTTGCAGGTTCTCAACATTACCTTCAGTGGATTTCCGAGCAAGTGAAAGACTAAATTCGGTAAGTAACTTACCACAATGCGCGAACTGGAGGAACTGGAACTGGAGTTGTGTTGCTGCTATCGACTGGAGTTGTATTACTGTTGTCGATAACCTGCTGGCTTACAGTCAAGATAGGACTTACTAAGGCTAGCACCTCATCGCTTGTAGCATAGCCATCGAAAGCTTCTGAGTCGAACGGAATCGGAGAACCATCGCGGTTCTCTTGATAAATGACCTCATCCTGATTTCTGATCCAGGGTCGGACATCGCTGCTAAGAAGAGCCTCTCTTAGGAAGCGGATGCCCGCAGCATGGCGAGCCTCTACACTATGAATTGCTAAGGCTGCCGCTAACACGGGTTTACCAGCTTCACCTGCTGCTAGTAAGTTTTGCACTTGCCCTTTATAAGCTGCCACTCCCAGATCCTCAACGTACTGTCCGGCTAAGAGAAAATCTGTCGGATTAGCAAATGGGTCGCGGTTTAAGATCGCGCTGTAATTAGGGTTAGCTGGGATAGTAATCGCATCTGGATTGCCTCCTAGTGATGTCAATACAGCCGACAGGTCTGTAACGTGCTGTGCTTCGTCCTGTCCATAGGAAATAATCGCATCCTTAGCTACCTGGGGTGCAGTTGCCAATCCACCGCTCTGGGCTGCATCAACCGCACGCTGATAAAAATCAGCTTCCAGTTTTTTCAAAGTTAGGGCGTATTCAACAACTTGCTGGGGTGTAAGCACTGTACCCTGAGCATAAGCTGGTGTTGCTGTCGTTATCAGCAATATAAGGAGTAATACGAGCATTCTTCGCCCAATTGCTGCCATGCGACGAAGCATACTAGTGAAACTGCTAAAGCTTACAGCCATTTGCGCCGCCACTTTTAAAACGGTTTTCATCTTTAAGTAACTCCTATAGTTAAGCGACGAGTTCGCCATTAATGGGGTTGTTTAATACATTTAATGAGCCGACAATTGCCACAATTTGTTTAGGCGTGTACAACTCATCGTAAGCCCGTCCCTTAACCGGATTTAGGTCGGTGATTAAATCAGCGTCATTCACAGCGCGATCGCCATCAGGTTCCGTCGTAGTTCGCTCTAGCAGCGCTCTTACGCCTGCCGTGTGACGAGCTTCAACAGACACAATCGAACCAGCGCAAGTAGGTAAGTCGGGTTTTCAGGCTTGGTCCCGCGCCGTTATAAGCGTGTACACCCATATCTTCTAAAGTGACAGCTGTATTCAAGATTTTATTGCGGTCACTCATCAAGGCAGCTACACCAGATTTGTTAAAACTGAGGTCTGATGATTTAAATGAGGCATTTTTGCCTAGTACATCCCGAAGAAATTTTACATGAGCAGTTTCATGGGAACCCAAGGCTTTGATATATTCGAGTTCTTTGCCATCGCTAATCTTGTCGGACTTTACTGGCTGCATAGAAGGCGGCTTCTAATTCCTCTAGCAACAAGGCAAAGTTGAGAATACCATCGTCGTCAGGATTAAATGTCAGGGCTTTAGCGCGTCTGCTGGATCGGGCATTTAGCGCTTTAGGCAAGGATGCGATCGCTGCTGTGCCAATACCGTAAATACCCCATTTCAGCAGGGTTCGCCGCGATGCAGAAGATAACTTCCTTGTCTCCATGTTGATGTCTCTCTAAAATAGTACGCCTTCCATCTACTGGTTGGTAGTACAGAATCATCGCTTTGTGATTAACTTCTTAGTTGCCTACCAATCGAAATCAGGCTTAGGCATTAGTTTTGCTCCACCTAATGCTCATTTCATCGCCCGTTTTGCTAAAGACACAATACACGTGCTTGAACAATTCAGCAGTTGGCTAATAAGGCATTGCTGAAAAAACGAATCATTGAGTATTGAAATACCTACAGTACGAGCTTGAAGCCGTCTGCTTAATTAGCAGTGCCTTATTTCTGTTGCGGAGTCCACATTGTTGGAGATTGTGGATGTAAATACTTTGGAATCTACACGTTGCCCTAGATGTGGACATTGCGAACTATATAAATCACCAAAAAAGATTAACGTTATCTATATAGTGTATCTACCGAAATTCCACTGAAAAATTTGGGGGAATCGACGGGAAGCAGCCAAGCTTTTCAGTAGATATACGGTTGTTGAAAATAGAGCTTCCTACTTCGGTAATCGGTAAACAGCTAGCTGGCACTTCTCGAAAGCATATTCCAAATTCCCGATTACTTTATTTCAGTAATGCCTTAACAAGAATAATTCTTAAAACAACTTTTCTCTAAATTCAACCAGTGTTCAGTTTGGTAGGGCGTTAGCTATAGCAAGCTGATTTGATTTGTGGAATGGGCATCCTGCCTGTCCAGGAACCAGAAGCCTGCACCACATCCATAAATGAAATAGGACTACTATAGTTGCTTATATCTTAGGAGGTAGAGTAAAGATGTATTTCCTCCTACTTATAATTTTAGCTAAATTTGGATTTGAATTTATTTAACTCAATAAAGTTCAAGTGTGTGACACCTTTTAAAGCGTCTAATAAAAGCGGTAGTCATATAACTTAGTTGCTAATAATTTTGGCTTTCAAAAACTTAGGATATACCTGTAATCAGCATAATTACTGAGTAAACAAAAGCAATAATTTATCAAGCTAATTCGGAACTTTTTAAAGAAGTTATTCGACTTTAAATATGTAAGCAAAGACAAATTAACTTAAATATTATGAAACGCTTTTTGAAGTCTGCTGTTACAGTTTCTACTTTGTCTGCTTTAGTAATTGCTCCTGTTTTTATGTCAGCAGGTGAAGCCTCTGCAAGACCTACAGGTACTAATGCTAGCTATTTAGGTGCTGGTATTTCTATTAGCGCTACTAACAATGGAAAAACTAGTGATGATGCTGGATTTGGTGGGAATATCCAAGGTCGCGTTGCTATTCCAAACACACCAATTTCTGCTAGAGGTGCAATCCTATTTAACGATCAAACAAGTGCAATAATGCCGATTGTTTCCTACGATGTGCCAGTTACAAATAACGCCAACGTTTATCTTGGAGCTGGTTACTCTTTTGTAGAAGAAGATGGAGAACTAAGTCCTTTAGGCAGTAAAGATGCAGTTGTATTAACAACTGGTGTTGAAGCTGAAGTCAGGAGAAATATCGTTCTTTACGGTGACGCTAAGTTAGGAATTGATGCCTATGAAGATAGCTCAGGTTCTGCTGTTAGCTTTCAATTAGGTGCAGCATACCGCTTCAATTAAATCTAAAGGTGTTTTTGCGAGAAATAAAAGCAAATTAATCGCAAACTGCCTTACGGCTAAGAAATCTAACTAGTGACGGGTTAGCTTTAATTACTAATTGCTGGGGTTGTCCACTGTTACATAGGTGGTAAACCCCAGCTTTTTTATCGTGTTAAAATCGAGATATTCATCAGTATCCCGACTGTATTACCGTGATTTATGCAACCGACTGGGGTATTTATAATTTACCCGGACGGCGATGAATACCTTGTTAAAATTCCTTTACAACTCCAATGGTGAAATCTTCAACTCCTACTTCTACACGTAAACCTTCTAAGGTAGAAGGTTTAAAAGAACGCAGTAATTTTTTGCGTGAACCTGTTGCAACCGAGCTACTTCAGGACACGAATCACTTTACAGAAGACGCAGTTCAAATTCTGAAGTTTCACGGATCTTACCAGCAGGATAACCGAGATAATCGGGCTAAGGGGCAGGAGAAGGATTACCAGTTCATGCTGCGAACTAAAAATCCTGGTGGATTTGTACCGCCTCAGCTGTATCTTACTTTAGACAAGCTGGCAGGCGTTTACGGCAATCAGACGTTGCGAGTTACCACCAGGCAAGGGTTTCAGATGCATGGGATTTTGAAGAAAAATCTTAAAAGCGCGATCGCAGAGATCCTGAAAAATATGGGTTCGACGCTGGCGGCTTGCGGTGATGTTAGCCGGAATGTTATGGCTCCTCCAGCGCCGTTTAAGAATCAACCTGAGTATCAATACGCTTGGGAGTATGCCCAAAATATTGCTGACCTACTGACACCGCAAACGGGTGCTTATTACGAACTTTGGCTAGATGGGGAAAAGGCAATTAGTGCTGAAGAAGACCCCAAGGTGAAGGAAGCACGGCAGCGCAACGGTACAGGAACCATCATTCATGATAACCCAGAGCCAATTTATGGCACTTACTATCTGCCCCGCAAGTTTAAGTGTGCTGTAACAGTGCCGGGGGATAATTCGGTTGATTTGTTTTCTCAAGACCTCAGTTTGGTAGTAATTACCAATGATCAGAAACTAGAGGGATTTAATGTTTATGCTGGTGGGGGATTGGGGCGGACACACAACAAAGAAGAGACGTTTGCACGGCTGGCTGATCCGATTTGTTATGTGGCGAAGGATGATGTTTACGAAATAGTTAAGGCAATTGTAGCGGCGCAACGAGATTATGGCGATCGCACTGATCGTCGTCACGCTCGCTTGAAATACCTAATCCACGATTGGGGCGTTGATAAGTTCCGGTCGATGGTAGAGGAATACTTTGGCAAACCCCTAGAACCTTTCAAGTCGCTGCCAGAATTTAATTACGAAGACTTCTTGGGTTGGCAGGAACAGGGAGATGGCAAGCTATTCCTGGGCATCTCAGTTGAAAATGGGCGAGTGAAGGATGAAGGCTCTTTGCAACTGCGAACCGCACTACGAGAAATTGTGCAGCAGTTTAATTTACCGATCCGCCTGACACCGCATCACAACGTAATTTTCTACGACATTGAACCGGAAAAGCGCGGAGCTATTCAAGAAATTCTGAATCGCTGCGGTGTTCAAACTGATCCAAACGCAATTAACTCTTTAGTACGGTATTCAATGGCTTGTCCGGCGATGCCTACTTGCGGCTTGGCAATTACTGAATCAGAAAGGGTGATGCCTAGCGTTTTGAAACGAATTGAAACGCTGCTGGATAAAGTAGGTTTGGAGCAGGAGCATTTTATTGTGCGGATGACAGGCTGTCCCAATGGCTGCGCTCGTCCTTACCTAGCGGAACTGGGTTTTGTGGGTAGCGCCCCCGAAGCTTATCAAGTTTGGTTGGGAGCTTCGCCGGCTCAAACAAGGCTAGCATTACCTTATATGGAACGTCTGCACATCAATGACCTGGAAACTCAACTAGAGCCGATTTTTGTCTACTTCAAGCAGTCACGCGACTCTGAAGAAAGCTTTGGAGATTTTTGTGATCGCGTTGGTTTTGATGCCATCCGGGAATTTGCGACTAACTACGAGTCTCAAACCGCTGCTGCGGCAGACATAACAGATGATAGTGATGGTTTAGTAGAAGCGATCGCTGACTCTACTACTGCTGAAATTACAGACGAAAGTAATGGCATAGTAGCAATCGCCAATACTACTACAGCAAGTAGTAAAAAGCGTAATCGCATCAGCGTTCCAGATCAAGTTTATGCACGGTTGAAGGATACTGCTCTTTCTCAAGGTAAGCCAATTACTCAGATTGTGAATGAGGCATTGGCAGCTTATTTACAAGCGCAATCAAATTCCTAACTTTGAAGCGCTCAAATCAACTGCAACGATTAGCGATCGCTCCCGATCAACTGCAAAATAAGCAAATTTTGCTGACAACCCAGCAACAGCACTACCTGGGTAATGTTTTGCGGTTGCGACAGGGCGATCATTTTATTGCTATGGATGGACAGGGGCAATGGTGGCTGGCTAAATTAGAGGCAAGCCAAGCACAAATTTTAGAGTCAATTTCGGTACAAACTGAGTTGCCAATATCTCTGACGCTGATGGGGGCGCTACCAAAAGGACATGGATTTGATGAAGTGGTGCGCTCTTGCACTGTGTTAGGAGTGACTTGCTTCGCGCCCGTAATCAGCGATCGCACCTTGCTTAATCCCAGTCCCCAAAAACAAGAGCGCTGGCGGCGCATCGCTAAAGAAGCTGCTGAGCAATCAGAACGCTCTGTTGTACCTGCTATCTTAGAACCAGTTTCATTTGCCACTGCTATTTCCGAGAATACTGCCAATTATCGCTATCTTTGCGTTGCTCGCGGCAGTTACCCTCATTTAAAAGACATAATTAATTCCGGAGCAGAAATATCTGATATTTTGATAGCCATAGGTCCAGAGGGGGGATGGACAGAATCTGAAGTGGAGTGGGCAATTCAAGCTGGATTTCAGCCCGTTTCTTTAGGTCGTCGGATACTCAGAGCAGTTACAGCTCCAGTTGTTGCCTTGTCACTTATTGCCGCTACCTTTGAAAAATGAAGTAGGTACCGAAAGAAGTATTTTCAATGCCCCTAAGTCATGATTAAGCAAGTTGCTGCTGCCTTTGAACGCCAAGACTATCACACCGCAGCCGCGTTATTGCAACAGCTGCTGCAAGAGTCGCCCGAAAATCCCTGGGTGCAATTGTATTTAGGGCGGTTGGATGAAGTCTTAGGGAAGCTGGAAACGGCGGAAGAAATTTATCGGCAACTGCTACGTAGTACAACCAATGCCAAGATCATTGGTCAAGCACGTCAGGGGTTACACCGAGTCCAATCAATCGCCCAAGAGCAACGACAACAAGCAATTCTTCAAGCCACTGCTGATCCTAGTAATACTCAACTAGGGGTATTAGTCTTAGAACCCGTCTCCTCTGATAGAACCGTAGCGGCCCAAAAGTTTGCTCAGATTATGCAACTAGATCCTTACACGGCGCGGCTAAAGTTACCCAGTCGGGGGTGGCGGTTGTATCGGACAGGTGCAATTGGAGAACTGCGTTTTTTAGGTAAGAAGCTGCGCGAATCTGGAGTTCCTTGTTTTTGGGCAACACTAGCCGAAATTCAGAAAATTCAAGTTTTTCAGGTCAGCTATTTCCAGCAATCCGCTCAAGCTACAGTTGTTTGCCAAAATGAACAAGGACAGATGGGTTCTCTGAAATTCGACTGGACAGAAGTTACCCGGCGCGTTACAGGGCTATTGCCGATTTTTGAAGAAGTAGTAGATCTAGATCACCGTGGTAAGCTAAAGCGCAAAACCCAGACGCAGGATTATGTTCAATTTTGCGATTTACACCTTCCTCAAAGACATTGTATTCTCCGGCTTCATGATCGCAGCTACCAATTCCAGCAAGGCATTATAACTAGTCCCCAACAAAGCCAAATTAATCAAACGACAATTAGAATTAACTGGAATAGCCTATGCGATTTCCTTAGCCAACAACTACTGCACGCTACTATTTGGTCAGATTTCACAGCCTTTGCCGAAACGGTACTAGAGCAAAAAGAAGTGCTGAGTCGCATCCCCTGCCACATTCACCTGTTTCGCAGGGCAGAGACAAGTTGGGACCCAGCTTTTCACTTTTACAGCGGGCTAGTTTTTGTTAGATCAGACAGAAATTCTTAAACTTAGCCAGGGGTTTTCACTTGACGCGCCATGTCCAGAAAAGGATTCATACTTGGTCCCGGACGACGACGACTATTGGAAGTTGAACTTGGGGCGAGGTATTTAGGAGCAAACGTAGTTTCAGTTGGAGTCTGACCATTCGCGCTTGCTACTGATCCTTTTTTGCGTTCGGCTGGTACAGCTTTAACTCCCTCAGCAGTTTGAACTAGCTCAACTTTAGCAGATTGAGCACTAGCGGCAGCGGCGGCTTCCGAAGTTTTAGCATCCTCTTTTGTTGCAACAACAGATTCCGAAGTGTTAGCCGCCGTGACCTTGGGTTGATTACCGTTAACTGAGGTTGTCTCCTCAGTTTCATCAAGTTCCATGAAGTAGCCGCTGCGTTTCCGAGGTTTGGCAGTGGCTGCTGCTAATTTTTCTGATGACGTTGTGTTTGGCTTGTCTTGTGACTTCTTGTCACTCAAAAGCCCAGTGAAGGAAGACAGAACCTTGTTCCCAGCTTTAGCAGTGTCTGCTGCCAATTTTTCTGGTGATGTTGTGTTGGGATTGCTTTCTAGAGACTTCTTGCCACCGAAAAGCCCAACAAAAAAAGCTAGAATACTGCTGAATAAATTTTTGATAAAACCAATCATTACAACTGCTCCTGGCATTTGTGCGACAAACTTGACCGCAACCTTTGAAATTTATGGCAAAGTGTTAACGCTGATCACAACTTTACTGAATATGTCAAACTTTTGCTCTGCAACACGATTTAATTAACAGCTTCACTCCGCTTGCCATTGACAACTGAAGTCATGTTTACAGCGGATTTGTCCTGAAAATTTTTTTCAGGTAACTAAAACCTAAATTCAATCAGAATTAATTATTAAATTTTTCCGCACCTTCAAGCAAGATTTTTAGTGTTTCTTTATAAAAATTAACAAAGTGTAATTTTACGCATTAAAGATGAGTATTCTTCCGCAGTGTAAGATTTAAAATTAGTTATAAATATTTATTAAATCTTTATAAATTGCAAGCTACTGTGAGCGACTGTAACTACTTAGCTGATTACTTTTATCTAGTTGAGTTAGGATGTGTATAAATTAGATTTAATGCCTAGTGTAATAATTTGAACTTTCGCTATTGGGTCCAATTAATAACTATTCAGGGACAACCTTGATATTAAATAAATCAAAATAGGCTTTTAGTTTAACCTGCTTCAAATGTAATACCGCTGAATTATTAACGCCGATATTCATCGCCGCAGTCACCGATTAGCTGAGCTAGATTCTGCGATCGCTTGAGGATATTATTGATCTGCTCACGATCTTCTACATCCAACGCAAAACTAAACACTCTCGCGTTATCTTCAATGTGCTGGAAAAACCCAGCCGTGCGCCAATAATCGCCCCCACTACTGCTGGTTGCTCTAGAACATAACGAACTGCAATGTTAGGAATGCTGACACCGTGCTTCTGGGCAACGGGTTTCAGGGTGGAGAGTAATTCTTGAAACAGCTGCCATCCTCCCCATGTATCTATCATATTCTTGTATTTTCTCAAGCTAGCAGTGTTTAGTTCCCCGCCTCGCGGTTCGGGCTGCCCAAGGTACTTCTCCGACAATAAACCACCGCAGAGCGTGCCGTAAGCTAAGAGTTTAACATCGTGTTCCTGACAAAACTGACTCATTTGGGCTTCAGGGCGACGGTCAATCAGCGAAAACTGCACTTGATTGGACACAATTTTGATGCCGTTGTCCACAATAATCTTTAAGTGTTCTGTATCAAAATTAGTTAAGGCAAGATGCTTAATCTTTCCTGCTTGCTGTAATTCTGTCATGTACTTGAGTGCATCAAGATAATTATTATCTCGATATTCCCACCAGTGAAACTGCAACAGGTCTAAACAATTAATCCCCATCCTTTTCCGAGAAATATTAATGTTTTCCTCGACCAGCTTTTTTGTCATTTTGGCTGGTCTTGGCACCATTTCGTAAAAGCTTGGAGGTTAGACAATGCCGCTTCGCCACGAGTTGCCACTAATTGATGCCGGAACTCACCAATTAAGTCTTCGGCGGGACCGTAATGGTCTGCCAAATCCCAGGTCGTGAAGCCTGCATCCATGTAATTAAACATATTTTGGATAGCAGCTTTCCGGTCAATGCGTCCGTGAGCACCAGACACTTGCCACATACCATTGAGTACACGGCAGATATTTAAATCAGGGGTGAGTTGCAGCCTGCTAGATTCGGGTAAGTTCATTTTAGTTTTAATCACTCTGGCACTAATTATCAATCATGACGGGAAGTAAAAACCCTACCATCCGGCGGTTGAAACCGCATCTACAAAAACAAATCTGCCTCCACAGGTTCAAGAAAACTTTACTTTCTGGCTTCCAAGGGTTCTATAGCAGGAATTAAATTGTTGGGATAACAGGTTTCCACTCTGCCTTTAAAGCTTTCGGTGCAGGGCTAGCGGTTAAATTGGAGCGCTTTAGTAGTAGCGATATTAGATTCAAGTTTAAGCAGAGGAGAGGCGATCGCCAAAAAAAGCAGGGTTTTAAAGAGGTTTTCAGTGGTGTACAAACTACTTAGCTGCAAGATAAATTAAAATGCCACATTCAAAACAGGATTCAGTACTGGCTACACAAATGAAAGCGCGATCGCACTTTCATTTTTTTCCTACCTCCTAGTTCAATTTAGTTGTTTACTGTAACCTTTAGTTATGTCTATTTTGTGAATGGCTCAAGGCAGATTTGAACTGCCGACCTTGGGCTTATGAGTCCCCTGCTCTAACCAACTGAGCTACTGAGCCAATTGCTGATCAACGATTTATAAATATAGCATACAGCGAGGATAGCGATCGCTATCCAAACTTTAAGTCAAACAGCGACAGGTGAAACCCGACTCTTCTGTAGTTTGAAAAGATTTAATTTTAAGAAACAACTGCGATTTATTTAGGAGCAATATTGACATAGTTAAGAAGATACACAGAAAATTTCTTGTTCCTGTTTTAGACTGACATGAGCTACGCTTGCGTAGCATATTGATTTAAATATTGTTAATGCTTATGTTTACCATTGGCAGTAAGGGTTGTATTCACAGATGAACCTGTACGCCTTCCTTCAGTCACTCGGCATTGCCAACCTAGCGGTGCCCGGCTGGTTAGCAGTGATGTTTACCTTTTTGTTGGCCTGGTTTGTTACCTGGCGTTTAATTCCAGCAGTACGCTTGTTTGCTTTGCGGGTCGGCTGGGCAGACCAACAACGAGCGGCGGCTTAACCGCGAACCCTTACCTAATGCAGGGGGCTTGGTCATTTACGCTGGGGTACTAGCCGCCTTGGTACTAGCTACGCTATTAAGACCGATCATCATCGAAGGCGTATTGGCTGAAGTGCTGACTATTCTACTAGGTGGATCGATCCTAGTGCTTGTGGGCTTTATCGATGACCAGTTCGGTCTACCTCCCTGGGTTCGTTTGTTGACCCAGATTCTTTCAGCACTTTGTTAATAACTAGCGGCATCCGCATTGAAGCCACCTTTGGTACTTTTTTCGACCCACTAATCTCGATTTTGCTTACAATCCTATGGGTAGTAGGGATCACCAACGCTATCAACCTAATGGATGGCATGGATGGCTTGGCAGGAGGAGTCAGCTTCATCACCGCCATGAGCCTTTTAGCAGTTTCAGCCCAGTTTGAAACTCGCGCAGCGGCACAACTTTGCTATTAGCCGCATTGGGTGGTGGAGCACTTGGCTTTTTACGACACAACTTTTACCCCTCACAAATTATTATGGGGGATGCTGGAGCCTACTTTTTTGGCTATGTCCTAGCTGCTACTAGCATTTTAGGCAACCTTAAAGTGACCACGGTGTTCGCCCTCGTACCTCCAGTTCTGTTTTTACTCCTACCAGTGCTTGATACTACTCAGGTTTTTGTATTGCGGCTGATGGAGCAAAAACCCCCTTGTACTCTGGCAAAGACCACTTGCACCACCGATTGCTTGCTAGAGGCTTATCACAGCGCCGCACTGCGCTAACCCTTTGGGCAATTACTTTAGTTTCTAACTCTCTGGCAATGAAACTGCAAGGGATGACTTCAGTGGCAATTATGATTACCAGCAGCGACATTATTGTCCTTTTAAGCTTTACTGTTTGGCGAAGGATACAAGCGGTATCAGAAGTACAGTTCGCTAATTATGCTGATACCCAATACCTAAATACAGAAAAATAGAGAGCTATATTTGCTCCCCCTTTAAAAGTAAGTTACTTATCTTCCTACCTACAGGACGGATGCCGCCCCGCCTCTTTAAGCAGCTCTTGTCCGTCAATAATCAGGAACTAGCGCTTTGAGAGAAAGGCAATTGGATTAGCTGCACCCTTACCCCCTGGATGAAGCTCAAAGTGAGAGTGGGGACCAGTACTGAAGCCTGTACTACCCATTTCAGCAATTAGCTGACCTTGCTCAACCTCTTGACCTGTCTGCACCCGCAGCCGATTATTGTGAGCATAGCGAGTAAGCGTACCATCGGTATGCTTAATATCCACAAGCTTGCCATAGCCACCAGAATTCCAGCCTGCCCTTACTACAATGCCTGGAGCCGATGCAACAATTGGCGTGCCAACCGGAGCCGCAACGTCAATTCCCCTGTGCATACGTCCCCAGCGCCAGCCGTAGCCAGAAGTCAGAACACCCTTTGCCGGCAAATATAACCTTTTAGAGGAGATGTAGTTGGTTTAGGCAAGTAAGTATCTACTGCCCCCAGAGGTGGCAATTCCGGAGAAACCTGCTGCCCTCTAAAAGACTGCATCGCCTCGGAGGCATCTACACTACTTGGTGCCGTTGCTACCCTAGCCTTATTTTTAGCTGTAACGGCAGAGCTTGTTTGAGCTGGAGTTAGCTTTTGAAGATTGGGTTGTAAGGCTTGAGCAGCTTGAGCAACCCGGAACTCTGGATTAATCGGTTCGGCTGATTTATTTGGAAGTACTGGGAATTAATTCCTTGAGAGTAAATAGCTGTACCAGGTGCAGAAACTTGAACGGGCGCGGACATTGTAGTTTCATTTATCGTCGGCACAAATTGACCAACCCTATATTGGGCATAGTATTTCTGCCGTAATTTCTGGATGTCAGTCTGCAAATCTTGAACATTCAGATTAGATGGTTCTAGGTTCGTCGAGTTAGGCAATTGAACCTGAGCAGAAGCAGGCGTACTTAGTTGGTCTGTCTCGTCTGAAATACTGCCACCCATACCAGAATATGCAGCATCTAAAGATGGTGTTTCAGCTAACAGTTCGAAACAGCACTGG
Source organism: Chroococcidiopsidaceae cyanobacterium YX2bin18 (assembly GCA_030446505.1). Lineage (GTDB taxonomy): Bacteria > Cyanobacteriota > Cyanobacteriia > Cyanobacteriales > Chroococcidiopsidaceae > JAHHHE01. The sequence goes on from JAUJND010000013.1 coordinate 43,054, forward strand.
TAAATTTCCTTGCTTTGAGACTCCTACTGGCTGAGACGCGTTTACCTCAGTATTTTGCTGAATGCTAGTAGTCGGCAATATAGCCAGGGAAGCGCTACTATTACTGGCTACTGGTGATAATGGTGGGACAACAAAGACAGTCTGTAACGAAGTTTTTTGGATAGAGGCGACAATAGATCTTGTCGATTGCAAGGGCTTATTTGGGCGGTCAATAACAGTAATTTTTTGACCTATACCACTACCGTACTCAAAAACAGGAATTTTAAGCCTTTGATTAATTTCAAGTAGATCTGGATTGCTCAAATGATTAGCCTTGACGACTTCAAAGAGCGAAATACCATGGTTGCAGGCGATCGCACTTAGCGTATCTCCAGCTTTTTACTTCGTAGTCTAGTGACGCAGCACCGACCACAACATCTGGTTTATTTACGGCATCTTGGACATCAGGTACGACTACGGCTGACGGCATAGCTTGCCCATTCAACGCTGGAACCGCGTTTTCGTTTGTCACAACAGGCGCAGGGGCAACGTTTTCTCCAGCAGAATCACCCACAATAGGCGCAAGTATTTCTGTGCTTGCTGGACGCGCTCAGAGTACCCATTAATAATTCCGACTGCGGCTGCTGGTTTTTTTGCGACTGCTGGAATTCTAATCCTGCATTGTCACTTGCAACAGGCGCAGGGGCAACGTTTTCTCCAGCAGAATCACCCACAATAGGCGCAAGTATTTCTGTGCTTGCTGGACGCGCCTCAGAGTATCCATTAATAATTCCGACTGCGGCTGCTGGTTTTTTTGCGACTGCTGGAATTCTAATCCTGCGTCGTTGCTGATTACACTAGTTGGCGATAGTAAGGCAGTGTTTTGCCCTTCTTTTACCTTTACAACAACCGATTCAACATTTGCCTCTCTATTTTGTACTTCAAAGTCTTGCTCGTCAGAAATTCCGACTGCGGCTGCTGGTTTTTTTGTAACTGCTGGAATTCTAATCCTGCGTCGTTGCTGATTACACTAGTTGGCGATGGTGAAGCAGTGTTTTGCCCTTCTTTTATTTCTACAACCACTGAGTCAATACTCGCTTCATTTGTACCGGGTTGGACAAATGTGGGAACTGATAAATTCTTTGGCTCTCCAGACCGTTCCATCTGAGTTTGAGGGTCTTGTAAGCGATTTGATTGCTTTAAGCGATCAATTAAAATCCTTTGTTTGCTTATTGCACCATTAGCGTCAGATGTTCTCAAGTCCAATAGTGGCTGATTAGCGGCTGATGAAGTAGTGATTTGGGTACTTCAACTTCATCCAACTTAGAGGGTTTCGCTCTTTCCAGCCTTAAGTTTTTGAACAAGTCGATTTACTCGGTAACTTTTTGTGCCTTTTGAGCTTGGATTTCATTATCCTGACTGTTTCTGCTAGTAGGGCAATTCCGCTTCTTCTTCAGAAGACACCACTTCTTGGTTTACTAAGTTGCTGACGCTAATGCCTTCGGGTTCTCTAAAACGTTGTTGCTCTTCAGGACTAACAGGCGTCGAAACATCAGTCTCCACCCGATATTCCTGAGATAGTGCCTTTGAGTGTCCTTTTTGTGGATCTTCAATTACAGATGGTGCTGGTGGTGTTGCTGCTTTTTGTACCTGATGAGTAGGCGGCACTACTACAGAGGAAAATGCAGGTACAGGAATTGCCGCTTGCGGTTCCATTGATTCGACACTGCCGCTTTGAGGCAGCTTCAGTAGTTGCAGCGGGAATACTAACTATTGGCTCGTCGCCTACCGCCGTTTCAGCTGCTGGGGCGATCACTTTGTTGAGTCAGTAAGATTGGGCGCTCCCATTGAGATTACCAAGCCAACCATCGCTACTGAAGTGCGAACCCGCCGTTTGACCTTTGGCTGAACTGGCTTGAAGCGTCCCTCCAAAGCATCATTGCTGGCTGCACAGGCAGGAACAGCTTTAACCTTCTTTGTCCATCCTCGTTTCAAAATGACCTCCTATAGCACTAAGGCTTAACTGGCTTTGATTTATTGGGTTTATTACCAGGCTGAATGATTTAAAACACTGCAATAACAGATCCACTTGACAGGCAGTAGACATACTTAAGTAAGATTACTCGGCATTTTTGATTTAGACAAGTTTACACGTAATTAGCAAAATTTCAACAACACTATTGTGCTTATTACATTCCTCAAACGCTTTAGCGTAGCGTATATTTCTACCCTTTTGATAAAGTGCCGTTGATGAAGGTTGAATCACAGATATTGAGCGATTGCGTTACTAAGACTTCCTTCAACCAAAATACATAGAGCGAGTGCCATTTTCGTAACCCTTGCCAAGGTTCCAAGCTTTTGCTTTTAATCCAACAGTAGACTTTATGCTGATTCCTCTAAAAATGGCAAGTGTGTGACCTTACCCTTTCTTTAACAGCCGCACAATATGAAATTATTAAGCTCTATATCTAAAAGTCCCTATAATTCTTGCCTTGACTGCTTTTGCTGCTCACTATAGGGTAGATTTAAGATGACTAAAATCTATCGCTCCAATACCCCAGTTACTCTAGTTAGTCATAGGAATTGCTTATCATAAGTGCCTGATTTTAAGTAGGTGTATAGCAAAAATGTTTTAGGCATCCTATAGACGGCAAGCGTATAAATTTATGCTTTTCGTATTTGCTGCAATATTGTTATTACTATAAAAATAAATAATTAAACTTATATGATTGAAAAATGTTGTTGAACTTTAAACAACTCCCAAAGTATAAGTCTTGAGCAGAAAATAGCTTGAAATCAAGAATGCATCGTAGTGAATGCCCAGCTTAGATCTGAGAGATTTTTAACAAAAATTGCTTAGTTGACGACGGGCTTCAAATAGACCTACAGCTACGCTGACTGAGAGATTCAAGCTACGCACAGATGGTTGTGTCATCGGAATGTATAGAGTTGTTGCACAAATTGACAGAACTGTTGCTGGCAAACCTGTGGTTTCACTGCCAAAAAGCAACCAATCATCTGGTTGGAACTGAAAGTTTACATAATTAGAACTACCATTAACGCTAAAGCCGAGCCATCTCCCGCCACGTTGTTGATGGTAAGACTGAAATGCATCAAGAGAGTCGTGGCAGTGCAAGTTAACGTAAGGCCCGTAGTCTAAACCAGCACGTTTCAGGTAGCGATCGCTAATTTCAAAGCCCAACGGTGCCACTAAATGTAATTCAGTACCTGTTGCCGCGCAAGTTCGGGCAATATTGCCAGTATTAGGAGGGATTTGCGGATGAATTAAAACAACCTGAGGCATTTGGAGGCAATGTATCTGACTTATCAATAAATAACTCTGGGAATCTGGATAATCTCCCTAGAGCTAGGAGCAACAGATAGCTTTTGTTTATAGTTTCAAATAAAAAGACATTGATTAGATATTCTGAATGCAGTTTGGCGTTATTAGCCAGGGAAAATGAGGGAAGCTTAGAGTTCTGTTAATTTCTGGCTGATTCACCCCAGTCTAATTAACAGGGAATCTGAAGATAAATGGCTGATGATTAATAGCCAAATTACTTGCAACGCGATTACTTCAACTAACCGATTAAGGGTACACATAACTTGCCTTCTAGTTCTTGTTCTTGCTCTTGCATAGCAAGACTTGCTTGGGTAATAACACGGCGCACGTCTAGACCGCAAGAGTGCAAACTTAACCACTGCTGCGCTTCGTTTCCTTCCCGAAGAATTTTTAATAGAGGTGAGAGGAAACAGCTGAAGCCTCGTTGTTTAGCGATCGCCCAGACTTCTTGATAAATTTCTGAAATCCAATCTCTGGCTAAGATAGTTCTGCCATCTTGCCAATGTCTCAATGGAGCATCAAGACTGTACTTAGCAGCGGCAACTTCGTTTTCCTTGGTGAGGGCAATTAGTTCTTCTGAAACACTTGTAGCGCTAATTCTACTCTCTAAAGGATCGAGTCGTGGATCTTCAATTAGCTGCCATAAACGAGCCTCTAGTAAAGCGGTAATCGCTAGCAAAGCAATGGGGTCTGTTACAAGGTCGCAGATTCGCAATTCCAGGCGATTGAGGTCGTAAGGACGGCGATCGCCGTTTGGTCGCACAGATACCCACAAGTGACGCACATTTTGCATCGTTCCTGCTGCTATTTGAGCTTCAACCCACTGGATGTGGTGGGCGTGACTTTCAAATAAAGGAACATTTGCTGGGGTTTGGGGGAAGATTCCCCAGCGCGTGGAGTGATACCCAGTGGTAGTACCATCAATAAACGGCGAAGCAGCACTCAGGGCAAGGTATAATGGTGCTTCCACGCGGATCAGGCGACACGCCCGCATCAATACTTCTGGATCGCTAATTCCGATGTTGATATGCACACTGGCGGTAACAACCTTGGTGCCGTAAGTTTGCTCAATATAGTCGTGATAAGGATTGTTAGGGTCTGAACGATAAAAGTAATTACTCCCACCCGCAGACAAGGTACTTCCCGGAATTAAGGTGTAATTGCCCAAGCGCTTTAAATATTTTCGTAGCCGCACGCGTGGGCGCACCAACTCACATAATAGCTGGTCATATTGATAAAAGGGCGGAGTTATGTATTCTACATTACGGCTATCTGGCTCGCGCACAAATCCGTCCAAGGATGCCACAATCTGGTCTGATAGACCAACGATATCGCCTTGTGGCGTTCCTGTGTACATCTCAATTTCAAAGCCTTTTGATAGCAGCATATTGTTTTCCTTGGCTTATATTTAAGTAAATTTTATTACACTCTAAAGTGTATCGAGATAGAGGAGAAGATAACATCTATCCTGGGAAAAAAGGGCAAAATCATTGTAATTACGATTATTTAGTGGTGGACTTGTCCTTAGCTAGAAAGGTATGGTCAGTATAAGGCTTGATTGCTCGGCATACCTGTTACATATAGGAATTTATTGCCGATAATGGCGATAAACTTCACTTGCAGCTCGGTGAAGAAGCGAGTGCCGATAGACTAAGGGCTGAAGATCATCAGCATAACCGCCTCCGATTACACAGGCAACCGGATATCCACTACTCATACAAGTACTTAAAACTTGCATTTCGCGGCGAAATATCCCCGTATCTGTCAAGGCTAATTTTCCCAAGCGATCACTCAGATGCGGATCAACCCCAGCATCGTACAGTACTAAATCTGGCTGAAAACTAGACAGTAGATCTGGTAGATACTCAGCCAGCGTTTGGAGATAGGCATCATCCTCCATTCCGACTGGTAGGGGAACATCTAAATCACTTTTTTGCTTAGTACCAGGGAAGTTGACTTCGCAGTGCATTGAGAAAGTGAAAACACTCAAGTCATTTTGAAAAATGAAAGCTGTACCATCTCCTTGATGGACATCTAGATCAACAATCAGAACTTTGGAGACAAGATTGAGTTTTTGTAAAACACGAGTAGCGATCGCTAAATCATTAAAAATACAAAAACCAGAGCCATAATCGGGAAATGCATGATGTGTTCCCCCAGCTGTATTACAAGCCAAACCATGACTCAGTGCTAGTTGTGCCGTGAGAATTGTGCCGCCTACCGCCGTACAGGTACGATTCACCAGCGCTGGACTACACGGTAAACCAATACGTCGCTGTGCTTTTGCATCTAGTGTGCCTTCACAGTAAGCCTGCACATACTCAGGAGTGTGAACCAACTCAATCCATTGTTGGGGTGGACATTCGGGTGTATAAAATTGTTCCGGTTGTGCCACCTGCTCAGTTATTAGCAGATCATAAAGTTGTCGGAACTTGGACATTGGGAAGCGATGACCATGCGGCAGAGGCGCAACATAATCTGAGTGATAAACCAGCGGTAAGTGCATTTTTAAGCATTTAGTTATCAGCTATTAGCTAGGGAGCAAGGGATTACACCAGCTAAGTCTAAACTGTAAAGATGGGGAAAGCAGACCGATGCTGCTACAAATAGGCGATCGCCTTTGACTGAGGCTTGTCGCTGATCACACAGTGAAAAATACTATGATGAAAATAATTTACTAATCTTAATAAAAATACTGTGACAACTCAGCAGCTAAAGCCGACAACGCCCTTGGAAAAACTAACTTGGAATTGGCAAAGCTACAAAATTCAGTACACTGTGATGGGCAAGGGATATCCTCTAGTCCTAGTGCATGGCTTTGGTGCTTCGATTGGACACTGGCGCAAAAATATTCCCGTACTAGCTGCTGGTGGCTACCGCGTATTTGCGATAGATTTATTAGGCTTTGGCGGTTCCGATAAGCCGCCTTTAAATTACACCCTGGAATTGTGGTCAGAACTGCTTAAGGATTTCTGGACAGCACACATCCAAGAACCCAGTATATTTGTCGGTAACTCGATTGGAGCGCTGTTAAGTTTAATGGTGCTTGCCAATCATTCAGAAATTGCTGCTGGTGGTGTTCTTATTAGCTGTGCTGGCGGACTAAGCCATCGTCCTCAAGAACTCAATCCACCTCTACGGCTAGTAATGGGAGCTTTTAATCGGCTGGTGCGTTCTAAAATTACTGGCAGAGCCTTATTTAATCGCGTTCGTCAAAAACCTCAAATTAAGCGCACACTCCTCCAGGTTTACCGCAACCCGGAAGCTGTAACTGATGAACTGGTAGATTTGCTTTATCAGCCTGCTTGCGATCCAGGCGCACAACAAGTTTTTGCCTCAATTATCACTGCGCCTCCTGGTTCCACCCCAGCAGAATTATTACCAAAAGTCAATGTTCCGTTGCTAGTTATTTGGGGAGATAACGATCCCTGGACTCCAATCACTGGAGCAAAGATTTTCCAGCAGGCGAGTGAAAAAGGTCAACCTGTCCAAATTGTTCCTATTCCTAATGCTGGACATTGTCCGCATGATGAAGTGCCAGAGATTGTCAATTCCCAAATTTTGAAGTGGCTAGCTGAACTTAAAAACTTAAAAGGCTAGGGTATGTCTGCTAAGTCAATTTTGTGAAGAATTATTACAAGCATCTGACATCTTATGTAAAACGTAGATCTAACTCTGAGTAATAATTAACGGCTCAAAACTTATAGTTTTGCAATTTGCAGACAGAGCCTGAATGAAAGGAGAAAAATTTACTAATGAAAGACTCAATTCTCTTCTGGAACGAAATCGCGCTTGAAGCCAACCGTATCAGCCATACTGATGGCAGCAGGGAACAAAATGGACCGACGCTCAGTTCACGAGCCTTGGCTATTGTTCACTTAGCAATGTACGACGCTTATGCTGGTGTCGTCAAAAGTCCAGCTTTACCACCTTATCTGCCTGGATTACCGAACCCTCAAGCTGGAGCGTCGGCACAAGCAGCAGTGGCTGCGGCAGCTTACGCCACCTTGTCAAGTTTATTTCCCAGCCGAAGAGCTTTTTTTGATTCCATCCTTGCGAACGTAGGTGACACGTCTAATGCAGGACATAGCTTTGGATTGACAGTAGCTCAAAAAATTCTTGACGATAGAAAAAATGACCCAAGTGCTAACGCGGGTGATTACAAGCCTTCGCTAGCGCGTGGCAAACATCGTGTTGACCCCGATAACCCTGGTCAAGGTTTTGATGCACCTTTCTACGGGGCGCGGTCAAAAGGTTTTGCAATTACGAAGCGACATGAGCTTGACCCGCCGCCGTTCGACAATGAGGAATATTTAAAGGCACTAAGACAAGTGCGTGGCAAAGGTATCATGCCCGAACTGACAGGAACATTGCCGGATGATATCGAAGCTCGAACAGTAGACGAAACTCTGATTGGTATTTTTTGGGCTTATGACGGAGCTTCTGGGCTAGGCACGCCACCGCGTCTATATAACCAAATTGTTCGCCAAGTAGCAATAGCTAAAGGGAATACGGAAGCTCAAAATGCCCGTTTTTTCGCGTTAGTAAATGTGGCAATGGGAGATGCTGGCATTCTGGCATGTGATCAGAAATATGTTCACGAGCTCTGGCTACCAGTACTCGGTATACGTGAACAATGATAGATCAATGGGTCCGGCGGCAGACGACGCTAATAACAGTATTTCAGATGATGGCGACTCACAGTGGTTGCCATTGGGTGCCAGCTACAAATTCGATGAAAAAAATTCCACAAATTTTCCGGCATACCCGTCAGGACGCCACGTTTGGAGCGGCTGCTTTGCATATTACGCGGCTCTTCTATGGTGTACCTAGTCTTGATAGAAACCCCGATAGCCTGTTTAACGGGCTTGATTTTGTTTCTGATGAATTCAATGGCAAGAATCAAGACAACAGAGGTACGGTACGACCGAGGCATCGTCGCAAGTTTAATAATGGCTTGTGGCGGATGATTATTGAGAACGGGCAGAGTCGCGTTTACCTTGGTGTACATTGGGTATTTGACGCTTTCGCCGTCAATGACAACAATCAAATCGATCTTTCGAGGAATGTTGGGGAGTACCGCTTGGTCTCAAAATAGCGGAAGATATCTTCAATAACGGAAACGGATTGAAGAAGTCACCGGTAGGTCCAAGAACATAAGTCAGCAATTGTCTAGTAAAGCAGTTCAGTTTGAGCGTTAGCGTTCGATCTGATATTTTGATCAGCGATCTTACTTAATATGTTGCCTTTTGCAAATTAGTGTTTTGCATAAGTATCCAAATCTCTGTTAAAAGGGCAAAGATGTCCGCCCCACAAACTCAATTCAATTTAGCTTTGTAGGGTAGGTGTCATCACCTGCCCCATACCTTTTTTTGTAAAAAGTCTATTGAATCAAGTATAGCCAAGGTCTAACAAATGCTTTGTGAGCCGAGGTTCCAGTACCAACATTCATGTCCGGGCGGAAGGATTAGGTAAGCCTTTAATTATCTTGACTGCTGGACAATACCAGGAAGCGATCGCATTCACTAAACTGATCCAACTCAGATCAAGCGTTCTGGGGTGGATGATATAGAAGCGGTTTTCACTATTTTGTTGCGGATACCTATAAAGTGAAGCGAAATGCCGACGAGCTACTATGCGCCTATGCCTTTATTATCGTAACTATGACGAGATTGTTCTACTTCAGGAATGTGGGTTTCAGCCCACTTACAAAGCTTGCATAGCGGTTCGATTAGGGTTTCACCCAGCGATGTTAATGCATACTCAACCATTGGTGGAACGACGGCATACACCCTTGCGCTGAACAATTCCATCGCGTTCTAGCCTGCGTAGAGTTTGGGTCAGCATTTTCTGTGATATACCATTAATTTCTCTTTGTAGCTCACTGTAGCGCTTCGTACCTTGTGAGAGACGATAGATAATAATTGCTGTCCACTTGTCGGCAATCAAGTCCAGAACTTGCCGTGAGGGACAGTCAGCATCGCATACGTTTGGTATTACAGGATTACGCACCATAAAGTATGTATACCACTTTTAAGTGCCTTTTTGTAAAAAAGACTGTATTGTTGACAAAATTAATAAAACTATAATTCCCCCTCTCTATCCACAAGGCAGAAGCAGTTATGATCCCAAATCTGCAATTGGTATCAAGTAATTTCAATCAAGGGATGCAATCTGGGTTTCCCAGAGCCGGAAATCGCTAACTACCTCTCAACTTGATGAATTGATGCTTACTCCCAAGCCGTTATCAGTGTAGTAGATAAAGTTAGCTCGGCGGTTGTCAATATTGATGTTCAAAGACAGCTAAAAGGTCGCCGCAGAAATAATCAGAGTGTTGCTCAAGTACACGGTAACGGCCGGGTGTATCTTCACAGGAGATGGTTACATTCTCACAAATAGCCACGTTGTACACAATGCAACCAAGATTGAAGAGACCTCTTGCAAAAGGGTAGGGATTTATGTCAGAGGTAGTGTAAAACCACTACCCATGCCAACCTACGAACAAATTAAACATCTCAAGCCTGCTCAATTTAGACGAGCCTGCGGTGTGCAACCTGAAACTTTGAGCAAATGGATGATTACACAAGCCAGAGCCCATCAGTCACCAGGCAGACCAAACAGGTTATCCATCGCTGACCAAGTCTTGCTTACCTTGGAATACTTACGGGAGTACCGCACCTATTTTCACATCGCTCAATCATGGGGAGTGAGTGAAGCGACAGTCTATCGCATTGTTCAGCGTACGGGCTCAAGACTAATCCACTCACAACTGTTTCTTGCCAGGACGCAAGCAGCAGCCTGAGCATGAGTTAGTGATGGTTGTGGTGGATGTGGTCGAGCATCCGATTGAGCGTCCCCAAAAAACAGCTTACTACTCCGGCAAGAAAAAACGGCACACACTCAAGTCTCAAGTAGTGGTTAATCAGGCGACGGGTCATATTATCTGTACGGCTCACGGCAAAGGTCGAGTCCATGATTTTCGACTATTCAAAGGCAGTGGTGTGCGAGTGCATCCACAACGGCAGTGTTTGGCTGACCGAGGTTATCAAGGCTTGGCAAAGCTGCATCCCAATAGTTATATCCCCCACAAAAAGCGACCAAACACACCCTTGAGTGTTCAGCAGCGCCATTTCGCCAGCTTGCCCAACTGCGGGTGGTGATTGAGCATGTCAACGGATATCTCAAGCGGTTTCAGTTCTGGCTGAACGTTATCGCAACCGACGCAGACGCTTTGGCTTGCGCTTCAACCTAATTGCAGGCATCTATAATTACGAACTTGCTCGTTCTGCCTGACCTTTTGAAAGAACTCTAAGTAATGTTATCCGATGGTCGCCGCTTTCCGCAGAACTAATTGGAGATGACCCAGATACAGATTTAGCGGTGATTAGAATTCATGCACCAAATCTGGTAGCGGCGCGTTTGGGTAATTCACAATCGTTAAAAGCAGGTCAACTAGTAATCGCAATTGGCAATCCCTACGGCTTCCAATGCAGTGTAACGACTGGAGTTGTCAGCGCCTTGGGACGTTCATTTAGAGCGCGTTCAGGTAGGCTGATTGATAACATTATCCAAACTGACGCAGCACTCAATCCAGGAAACTCCGGCGGACCACTGGTGACATCAGATGGAGAAGTTATCGGCATTAATACGTAGCGTGATTATGTCTGCACAAGGTATTTGCTTCGCTGTACCGATTAATACAGCAAAGATGATCCTGACTCCGCTAATTAAAGATGGCAAAATCCGGCGTGGCTACATCGGTATTGGTGGACAAAACGTACTTCTACCTCGCCGTGTAGTTTTATTCCATGAATTGTCCGTAGAAAGTGGCGTTTTAATTATCTCGATTGAGAACAACAGTCCTGCACAGAAAGCGGATTTGGTTGCAGGAGATGTGATTGTTGGGATGAATAATCAACCGATCGCCAGTATTGATGACTTACATAGATTATTGACACACGATCAGGTGGGAGTGCGATCGCCACTGACCATTATTCGTCACTCTGAAAAACTAGTTTTCGATGTCGTTGCAGCATCGCCAGATAAAGTTCAAGAGTAGTGCTAATCGGGATACGTGAAATTTCCATTTCGGTAAAGAATCACAACATAATAATTTCATAAGACTTACGTGCGTAACCCTGCCTTATGGCTAGCGCCTGCACGAGTAAAGCATTGTTAGCAATTAAAAACAAGCTACACGATCGCCCAGCACAAATCACAATTCTTCACGCTAGATAATTCTCCAGATGATTGCAAAACATGAAAATTCTTGCCATTTCAAAACTTCCACCCGGTATTACTAAAGAGGATCTCCTCCACCATCAAGCAGCAGAGGCAGCGCAGGTATGGGAACTTTACAAAAGCGGCGTGTTGCGTGAAATTTACCTCCAAACTGAGAAGCTTGGTGCTGTTCTGATTTTGGAATGTACTGGCATTGAGGAAGCGAAAGTAGTGCTTGGTACTCTGCCAATGGTGAAAGCTGGTGCGCTTGATTTTGAGATTATCCCCTTAGCTCCCTTTCTATCGCTGGAAAAGTTGTTCTCCAAATAGATGCGACTTGATATTGTGCTTTACACTTGCTGCGTTGGTGTCAGATGGCGATCGCGATCGCCAATGCTAGACAAAGTAAAACTGCGGAGGCAGGCTCTTAGAGTTAGGTAGTCCGTATAGACATTTGTTCGTGCAGCCGCAAATTCTATTTGTGTTTGTACTTATGCTGTTAGTTCAAACGGGCAAATGAAGTGCTAAATACCAGATATTTCAGTAGCATCACCCCAACTAAATATTTGGGGTGATGCCGAAACAGATAAATTATGTCTTCGCTTTAGATTTTGTTGCAGTAGTTTTGCGGCTGGAAGTGGTGCGGGTTACGGTTTTTTTCTTGGCTGGAGTCGTTGAAGACGATGCCGTTGATTTACCGTTGGCGCTAGCAGCACTTGACTTACGAGTTTTAGTAGATGTCTTAGTTGCTAGAAGTTCCAGCGCTGTAGATAGTTTCATATCTTCCACCGACTGACCTTCTGGTAAACTTACATTTGTTTTGCTGTGCTTGATGTAGGCACCATACGGACCATCGTAAATATTCACTGGCTCTCCATCATCTGGGTGAGCACCTAATTCTCGTAATGCTGCCTTAGATTTACTACTAGTTTTGCGTCCCTTCTTAGGTTCAGCTAGTAGTTGTAATGCACGTTCTAGCGATATTGTCAAGATATCATCACTTGCTTTAAGCGAGCGATAATCTTTCCCTTCCTTACCCTGATCGTGAACTACATAAGGACCAAAAGGACCTATACTCGCTTGAATTTTGCCACCAGTAGCTGGATGGATACCTAAAGCGCGGGGTAGAGACAAAAGACCAACAGCCGTTTCCAGCGTCACATCTTCAGGTTTTACTCCCTTGGGTATGGAAGCCATTTTAGGTTTAGGGTTCTCGTCAGACTTTTCACCTAGTTGCAGATAGGGACCTTTGCTACCAATCTTTACGTAAATCAGTTCGCCAGTTTGCGGATGGCGACCCAAGTCATCAGGACCTTCGGTTTTTTGTCGCAGCAGCACTTCTACTTGCTCTGGATTTAAGTCAGCCGGAGTCAAGTCTTTGGGAATTGAAGCGGTAACAACACCGCTACCATTTTCGGCTTCTATGTAGGGACCATATTTACCAATGCGGACTTTGGCGTTTAAGTCTTCCAGTTCCACAGTCCGGGCTTTGGTACCGTCAATTTGGTTTTCCCTTTCCTTGACCAAAGTTTCTAGCCCGGTGTCTCCCAAATAGAACTTTCTCAGATAGGGAAGCCATTGGACTTCGCCAGTGGCAATGTCGTCTAAAGTTTGCTCCATTCTTGAGGTAAAGCTGGTATTTACTAAGTCAGGAAAATGTTCTTCTAAAAGAGCGGTGACGGCAAAGGCGGTGAAGGTAGGAATCAGGGCATTGTTAATTAGCTGGGCATATCCCCGGTCAATGATCGTACCAATAATGCTGGCATAAGTGCTGGGTCGCCCGATGCCTTCGCTTTCTAAAGTTTTAACCAGGGAGGCTTCAGTGTAGCGGGCTGGCGGTTGGGTTTCGTGACCGATCGCTTCCAGGTTAGTACACTTAGGGCGATCGCCTACTTTGAGTTGGGGCAAAATCACTTCTTGATCTTCCAAAGCAGCATCTGGATCGTCGGAACCTTCCACGTAAGCACGTAAAAATCCCGGAAAGTCAATTCGCTTTCCACTAGAGCGAAATCCAGCGTCTTCGACTTGCAACTGCACTGTAATTTGAGTTTGTCTGGCGTCTGCCATTTGGGAGGCGACGGTACGCTTCCAGATCAAGTCATACAGGGCAAATTCCCGCCCACTTAATCCTGTTTCTTGAGGTGTGCGGAAGGTACTACCTGCTGGGCGAATCGCTTCATGTGCTTCTTGAGCGCCTTTACTTTTGGTAGTGTAATTGCGCGGTTTAGGGCTGAGGAATTGTTTACCATACAGTTTCTCGACACAGCTACGGGCAGCAGCGATCGCCTGATCTGACAAATGCACCGAATCTGTCCGCATATAAGTGATGTACCCCTGCTCATAAAGACTCTGAGCAGTACGCATCGTGTCACGCGCCGACAGTCGTAGTTTGCGGTTAGATTCCTGTTGCAGTGTCGAGGTAGTAAACGGGGGCGCGGGTTTACGAGTGACTGGACGTTCTTCTAAGTCTGTAACCGTCCATGTTTTATCTGTAAGGCGTTCTAAGAGAGTTCTAGCTTCAGCTTCACTCAGCAAGACTAGATTCCGTCCAGCAAAAATTTGACCCGTGGCGGGGTCGAAATCGCTACCAGTAACTAACTTAGTTCCTCCCAGCGTCATAAGTTGGGCGGCAAAAGGTGTTTCTTGGACTAATATTGCTTTGAGATCCCAGTAGCTACCTTGGCGAAAAGCGCGGCGTTGCCGTTCCCGATGTACCAAAAGCTTTACGGCGACAGACTGCACTCGCCCAGCTGATAATCCCCAAGCAATTTTTTTCCACAGTAAGGGAGACAGCGTGTAACCCACAAGCCTGTCTAAAATTCTTCTGGTTTCTTGAGCGCGTACCACCTGTTCATCAATGTTGCGGCAGTTTTTCAGGGCTTTTTTAATCGCATCTTGAGTAATTTCGTGAAATACCATCCGCTTAATCGGAACTTTAGGCTTTAGTAGCTGTAATAAATGCCAGCTAATGCTTTCGCCTTCGCGATCTTCGTCAGTTGCCAGCACTAATTCGTCTGCGGTTTTAAGCGCTTCTTTTAGCTGAGTGACGATTTTCTTTTTATCTTTAGGGACGATATACAGTGGTTCAAAGTCAGCGTCTACATTCACCCCCAGTTGCGCCCATTTTTCTCCTTTAACGGCGGGAGGAATATCACTGGCGGACTGGGGAAGGTCACGGATATGACCCATAGACGCTTCCACCTGATAGCCAGCAGGCAGGTAATTACGAATGGTACGGGCTTTGGTGGGAGATTCGACGATGACGAGAGTTGACATGGGGAATTTAGAGTAAAAATAGCAGCGAGGCTAAGAATTCAAATTTAGAGAATTTCAAGCAGATGTCAAGAGCAAATGTTTGATAATGAGACTAAAAGATGCATTGATTTAGATGAGCAAGGATTTAAGCAGAGTTATTACGCCTTTGTGTACGTTCGACATAAGTATCTGGCTCTTGAAGCGATCGCGCTCCTTGATTCATACTTCCTCCAATAATCAAGCTATCTCAATCTTTAACTTATATTTGACATTAGTGGCGACAGTAATTTTCCCAGTATGGCTTTAACTGAATATAGCAACCCCTCTCAAGATTTCTACTGGTCGTATCAAAATTGACCTAAGCATACCAGTAGGATGGGTGATCGCTTGGAATAGAGCTTAGGCAACCGATTTGACAAAGTGACGCAATTTTACTACCTGCATAGCAGAATGAAGGACAAAAACTATCTCACCTGACTCTAGCAGAGGGCGAAGTAACTGGATACAAACACTCCATCAGTGAAGATCAGGTGGAATTATCTTGCTCAATGTCCGTTGGGATTGGCGGCTACACCTTGAGCTATCCGGACTTAGAAGAGATGATAGTTTAAGGTATCGAGGTGGAACATTAGACGCTCAACCACTAGGTGCTGAAATACACTTCTGGAGTTGGACAAGATCATCCGTCTGCAACCAACAAAAGATTCCTGGCAAAATGTGATGGTACAACAACGTGTCAAAAAAGCAAAGGGAAAGTGATTGCGGCTAGAACTGCTCCTTAAAGAGCGATCGCCAACTGAAAAAGAATAAGGGGTTGAATCGAAATCCAGATAAAAAGTGCAAGATAGTCTAAAAAGGCTTGGTTTTTCGGTGATAACAATGATTGAAAATAGCTTAAAGTTGCCAATTCTCAAGCCTATGCACAATAAAGCTTTTTAGGCGTAAACTGCAAATCTTACAGCTATCTTGGCTCAACCTCTTGTTACCCAACAACGATAAATTAACAATAACCTGTCACCAGATGAGCGAAAGCCTGAGAGACGAGAGATTGAAAGCGTTCTCGATGCTTCAGCAAAAAAAATGGTCGAACTATTTGAGTTGGCATTGCAGAGTCCTTGACTTTAATTAGGCGTAAGATATCAAGTTGCAGTTCCTTAACAATCATTAGTTCCGAAATCGCCGCAGCACCTACCCCACTCTCAACCGCCGCTTTGACCATTTCTCCAGTACTCATTTCTAAAATTACAGTCAATTCATTTGGAGCAATTGCCCACTCTCGCAGGGCTTGCTCAAACCGCTGACGCGTTCCTGATCCTGGCTCTCGCATGATCCAGTTAGTTGTAGAGAGTTCTTTCAGGGAAACGGCAGTACGCTCAAACCAAGGATGAGAACACCCTACGACGATTTGCAGGCGATCATTTCCAATCACTCGTTGCTCTAGACAGGCTAAATCTGATGGCTTAACCTCTCCTTCTACCAGCCCCAAATCAAACACCCCTGTAGTAGTGCCGACACTAATAACTTCCGTATTTCCTAAAGTGCAGTTAACCTGAATCCCAGGATATTCTCGTTTAAATTGACTAATCAGCTGAGGTAGCCAGTAGTTGCCAATGGTTTGACTCGCTCCTAGCTTCAGCTCACCCTGTTGCAGATTATTTAATTCTCGCAAGCTCCTCTCGGTTAGAGCTATTTGGTCAAGAATTTTCTGTGCTGACACTTGTAGCAACTTGCCTGCTTCAGTAATCTCGATCCGGCGACCAATGCGATGAAATAGTTTTATGCCGTATTGCTCTTCTAGGCTTTGGATAGAAGCACTCACTGCTGGTTGGGTAATGTAAAGCGCCTCGGCTGCACGGGTGAAATGCAGGTGTTGCACTACTGCCAAAAATATTCGTAGCTGATCAATTGTCATCTCCGCCACGCCATTCTAGGCGTACTTAAAATTTCGCCTTGTAGAATATAAACAAGCTTAAATCATTAAACTGAAATTAAGAAGTAGAATTATTAAGGCGTAGAGCAGGAAAGTATTTTGATCCTCTCACGAAAAAGAGTTTAAAATCAAGGCGTTTCTCGTCGCCTCTTTCTCTAGCTAGTGTTGGAGAACTTTTGTTTACCCCAAGTTGATACCAACAATAGCTTAAATATGTGGGTAAGCATTTGTTAAATCTCCCGTCCAAACTTATAGCGATTAATAAACAAGCTATGCATCTCGATGGATGCGCGAAAAGCAGATTAACTTGCCTATTATGCACTTAATCCGTGTCTGCAATGTCAAATACTTGCGTCCAATTGCTTGGGTATTGGAATTGCGGATGTGATATGTGCTTGTTTATCCAAACGTTGCTGATCCGCCTTTCAGTCATCCGTGTTTTCTCGTTTCGGCGACTCCCCAGATGACGTTGCTGATGTGGTATTTTTGTGTATCACTCGGCTGCCTTATGTGAGTACTAGTAAAGTTCTGGTTATACCAACAACTTAGGCTGACTCGATGCTTTTCAATCGGCAGATCTAAATTCACAGATTTTTAAAGATTTTCCCGCAGGATAAAACTGGTATTTCAAAGTAGAATTTGAGGCTATGCGTTTTTTCAAAACATTAACTTTTTTACTTTTTTTATCATTAGTCTCACTCTTTTTATCAACTGCTATCCCTGCGACATCAATGATACCTAGCGATCGCCATCCTGCAAATATATATCTGCATCAGGTAATGGTATCCATGCAAGCTGCGATGGAGCACGTCCAGCTTACAGGTAATCCTGATACTGATTTTGCCCTAATGATGATTCCTCACCACCAAGGGGCAATTGAAATGGCAAAAGTTGAGTTGTTACACGGGACTGATCCCCGTCTGCGACGACTAGCTCAAGAGATTGTCGTCACACAAAAGTCAGAAATTGATGTAATGCGGCTAGCACTTGATCAGCCAAACCAGAATCACAATTAACTCTAGTATTTAGAATCAGGAATATTCATGGCAACTCGAACATTAGCTACTACACTTGGAATGTTACTAGGCTTGGCATCACCTGTCTTTGCAGGTCAGGTTCCTTTATCAGCATCAGCACCAGATATCCCAATTAGTTCCCGCGATCGCGTCTACACTGCCGATCAAACCTCAAATACGGTTTCTGTATTTAATCCTCAAACTCAGAAACTTTTGGGAATCATTCGTCTCGGTGAAACTACACCTAAGAACTTGAGTGCTTTGTATAAAGGTCAACTACTTGTTCATGGTTTGGGTTTTTCTCCTGACCATCGCACACTTGTTGTTGTTTCTGTCGGTTCTAATTCTGTAGCCTTTATTGATACGCAGACAAACAAGGTCAAACATATAACTTATGTAGGGCGATCGCCTCATGAAGCTTTCTATACACCTGATGGTAGTGAAGTGTGGGTGACAATTCGGGGTGAAAACTACGTTGCTGTATTAGATAGCCGTACTTATCAAGAAAAGCGCCGGATTTCTGTAGCTAATGGTCCTGGGATGACGATCTTCCGTCCTGATGGTAAGTATGCCTTTGTTTGTTCAAGTTTCATGCCAGAGACTAGCGTAATTGATGTAAATACCTATAAGGTGGTGGCTACTGTCAAACAAGCTTCACCATTTTGCCCTAATATTGCTGCTACTCCAGACGGTAAACAAGTATGGCTCACCTTAAAGGATATTGGAAAAACACAAATTTTTAGTGCCAATGCCCCCTTTAAGGCGATCGCTGTCCTAAATACAGGAGCGATTACTAATCACGTCAACTTTGCCAGAAACAAGAAAGGTCAATTTGCTTACATTACCGTTGGCGGAGAAAACGTAGTAAAAGTTTTCACAACTACAGATAATCCCAAACTAGTCACTACTATTCCTGTAGGACAATTACCTCACGGAATGTGGACTTCTGGTGATGGTTCCCGTGTTTATGTTGCTCTAGAAAATGGTACTGGCATTGCCGCAATTGACACCATGACGAATAAAGTAATTGCAACTATTCCTGGTGGTCAATCCTCCCAAGCATTGACTTACATTCCTAACGCAGTTCCTCAAGGAGATGGACTTGCCAACCTAGAACCATTAGGTAAATCTGGTGAAGCAGTTCATCTGGTTATGGGACCGCCTGGCTCATCAACTCAAAAGCCTCCAACTACTGTAAGTGTTAACAATCAAGGATTGATTGATTTAATCACAGTGGCAGTCACAGGGCTTAATCCAAAAAGTTCATATCAGTTAGTGTTAGCACGTGCTAGTAAGCCATACGGCAAACTTCAACCGCTAGCAGACTTTCAAACTAATCCCACAGGATCTGCGGTTGTAACTACACTTGGACCGATTAAACAGGTACTAGAAGGTAATGCACAGATGCAATCTCGGCAATATTTAGCGATCGTTCCGATTAAAGATGGTGTTCCTGGTGCGCCTGTGCAAGTCCAACTAGAGTCTTTGTCAAACTAAACCAGTCCGCAGAAGATTGTGGGTTTAAATCAATCCAGATTCACAAAATTTTAAAACCTTTCCCCGAAAATGAACCTGAAATCTCGAACTAGAACTTCAACTTATGTCCTTGTTTAAAACTTTACTTCCTTTATCTTCTGTGCTGATTGGTATTTCACTAGGAGCTATACCAACTATTGCCCAAACCCCTGGTCAGTTTCCTGGAATTCCTAAAAATGTGACTAATCCTAAGTTTAGTACGGATGAAACAAACGAACCGCCGATCGTCCGCATTGTTTCACCTCTAGCGGATGCCTTAATCCCTCCTGGAGAAGGTCGCGTAGGTGCAGGTAGTCTAAATGGTACGGGGTTCGCTCTGAATCTTGAGATTGTTACCCGCGACAGAGTTGGCATCGCAGCCACAGAAGCAACCGATATTCGAGACACCAACCTACTCGGCAAGCCCAACCCTAAATTCCCGAGAATGTTCGTGTTCTTCGACACAGATTTAATAACTCCAGATGGAGCCATTATTCCTAAGAATACAAATTTAGCATCCTTGTTTAATGTTGCCGGAACTGATGATACCCCAGGTGCAGGCGTTACTATTTGGACGGGCTGGCACGTTCTTGAATCTCTTCCTCCTAATGTAAAGAAATTTACGATCACAGCGGCAGTAGTGGACAACCTTGGTCGGCTGGGGTTAGATCGCGTGACTCTTGACGTGCAACGAAATGGCGTAACCTCTGGACAAGCATTGACACCAGCCCCCCTCGTAAATGTTACTGGCGACGGTATAGATGATTTAGACGGACCTGAAGTGACAATGATTGCCCCGCGTGTGCCAACGCGTGTATCACCAGGACCAGCAGGAACCCCAGTACCACCTGACGGCTCCTTGTTCTTCATCCAGGTTTCAGCCCTGGATCGAAACCGAGCTGGAATTGGTGTCACCGAAGGAGTTATCCTCGACCCAACTCAGATTCAGAACCCTAGCGTCAACCCTAGCGGCGGACCAAATCGTAACTATACTGGGCTGAATGTAACTTTTGATGTCCCCTTGCGTCAGCCTAACGGGAACCTAGTTCCCGCTGGAGCAAATCTAGCTCCAATCTTTAATATCGCCGGTAGTGAGATCGATAGAGATGGGGTAGTGCGTACAACAGCGGACTGGGTAGTGGGCGGTTCTTTGGAACTACCGCCCGGCAAGAAAACGGTCACCATCACCGCGCAGGTTACTGACAACGCTGGTCGCACGGGTAGCGCTCGTCAAGTCGTCAGTATTAGTTCTGTTAGGAATGGGCAGAATCTCACTCCTTCTACTCCTTAATCACTTAAAGATAGAGGATTGTCTTCCTTGTTAACAAGCTTTAAGGGCGATAATACAGGTGGGCAATCCTCACAAGCTCGAACAATCTCAACATACCTGGATCTTTCTAGTAAGCTAAAACTATGCACCCGGCTACAACCGTTCTGATTGTTGAGGATGATATTAGTCTGCGGGAAACGGTACAGCTCTACATTGAACGGGAAGGGTTACTAGTCTTGAGCGCGGACAATGGCACTGATGGCATTGCCCAGATTCACCGCTTTCGCCCTAATTTAGTCGTGTTAGATATTATGATGCCTGATCTAGATGGATTCCAGGTATGCCAACAAGTCCGGGCTAATGGGTGCTTTGTGCCAATTTTGATGTTGACAGCGCGGGCGGAAGAAAGCGATCGCCTAAAAGGACTTGCTATTGGTGCCGATGACTATCTTACTAAACCTTTTAGTGCCAAGGAACTAATTGCTCGTGTGAAATCATTGTTACGACGTGCTTATTCAGCGGGCTATCGAGATATTAGTCATACTAGCGGCATTGTTGTGGATTGCTTTCAACGTCAAGCCTTTTTAAGCGGGGAATTACTGGATCTGCGCGGCAAAGAATTTGACTTGCTAGCACAGTTTGCAGCATCACCTGGGAGAGCTTACTCTCGTGAAGATTTGTTGGAGCGGGTTTGGGGTTATGACTTTGAGGGAGATTCCCGAATTGTAGATGTATATATTAGAAAACTTAGAGAGAAGATTGAATTAGACCCAGCCAAGCCAGACTACATTCAAACGGTTTGGGGGGTGGGCTACCGCTTTAAGGCGGGTGACAAATGAAGCCGTGGCATAGTGTCTCGGCGCGGCTAACTCTTACTTTGCTAAGCCTAACTCTAGGCAGTCTGATGGGATTGTCTTTGATACTGGACAATGCCTTGAACAAATTTTTTGTCCGGGATGCTCAGGAAATCTTACAGCGACAAGCTGATGTCTTGGCTCAGGCTAGCGTTCAGGAAAATAACACAGCAATTTTAAATCAATGGGTGAATCTAACTGCCCAGCAAGGGCGGTTGCAGGTGGTTATTTTTAGTCCCAAGGCAAAGGTGCGAGTCCAAGGTCAGGGTGTTTCCTCACTTGGGATGGTGACGATACCGGCACCCTTGATTCGTCAAACTTTAGCAGGAGAGGGGCAGCAAGGTCAATTTTGGGTGGCGACTGATTTACAGTATCCTTGGTGGCTTTACAGCACTATGCCGATTCGTCGAGAGGCAAATTCTCAGGTTCTCGGTGCGGTTTATGTAGCTATGCCATTACGTCGCCCCAAGCAGTTTGCTCAAGAGGTTAAGGGTTTAGTCATGGGTATGGCGATCGCCTCTGCTACTATTGCCACAACTGCGGGATTGCTGTTATCTCGCACTTTAACCACTCCCTTGCGCCAATTGCATCAACAAGCGCAGCGATTAGAAGCAGGAGACTATACGGCTCGCTCTGTTCTTAAGGGCAAAGATGAACTTGCTGTTCTGGGGCGGTTGTTAGATCAAATGGCAGCAAAAGTAACGGAAACTCTAGCAGCACTGCAAGCGCAAGAAACGGCTCGTCGAGAACTTGTGGCAAATATTTCTCACGATCTACGCACACCATTAGCAAGTCTGCGAGTGGGGTTAGAGGCGATATTAGATGGAGTTGTGACCGCAGAAAAGGCGCAGCAATACCTCAGGAGAGCTTGCCGTGAAACAGATTATCTAACACACCTAGTCGAGCAATTGCTATTGTTAGCACAGGCAGATGCAGGTCAATTAAAAGTTCAGCCGCAAGCGGTTTCTGTCGTGGCGATCGCCCAAGAATGTCTTTCGCGGATGGAGCCGTCTGCTACTCAGGCAGGTTTGCAGCTAAAGTTGGATAACGATCTCTATCCACCCCAAGTTTGGGTAGATCCAGAGTTAACCGGACAAATAATTTTAAATTTGCTAGACAATGCAATTAAGTATGCTCCTCAAAGTGGCACTATCCACTTGGAAATTTTGCCGAGCATTCAGCAATACCAGCAACATTATGTACCCTTACAGGTGCGGGACTGGGGGCGAGGTATCAAACCTGAAGCTGTTGAGCAAGTAACCAAACGCTTTTATCGGGGCAATGGCGCTCGACCTCGTGGTGGTTTGGGTTTAGGGCTAGCGATCGCTCAACACGTTTGTCAACTCCAAGGTGGTAGTTTGCAAATTAGTAGCCAGCTTGAACAAGGAACCGTAGTCACCCTTTTTCTACCTATTGCCTTTAGACGCAGTTAACAATGTGCTTATATTACGCCTATGCTACAAGAGGGGAAAATCGGAGGAGCTAGGTAACTTTTTCCAGCTTATCAACCGCTTGGTCGATCTCGAATACCAGCGATGGAAAGTATTACGAAGGTCTCCATTGAGAATTTTGGTGCGAACTTGATGCTGCAAGTTCGCACCACACCGACTCCATTCAGCCCAGGGCAATTTGCATGATGTAGTGGAACTCGACAATCGTGCTGTTACTGCAAACGAGAAGGCGTTACCAGATCATGGGACTGATGCCGAGGAGTACGGCTTTGAGTTGTTAGATGACGAGTTCTAGAAGGTCTGTCGTTGTGAAATTTTATCGCACCATTATCTTGTCCGATTACACCGCCAGAATTTGTGCTACTTCAAATTAGAGGAAATGCTAAGACATTAATTCAATACACTTAAAAGAGTTGACCCCTTACAGCGCCAGCTGGAAACTTCTCAGTGTGAAGGTTGACGTAGTAGTTCAGCGGATCGGTTTGGATAGCCAAGCCTAGTGCAAGCGGTACATCAACACACCCACTAGAGGCAGCAAATCCGTTCGCTGGTGGTATCAGGTTTACTACAATCGGACCATTAGTACCAGCAGTTCCTTTATGGATATGAGTCGCTATCGGCTTATCGACACCAGCAACAGTAATTCCAAAACAGATTTTTGCTTGAGAATTGTTTAATTTGGTTATCTTGACAGTTGCGCCGCCAACGCCATCAGGATCGCCCGCATTTGCAGTACCTGTTTCTGAAACCTCATTTCCGCCTAGAAGTACTGCGGATAAAGGTGGAATTCGTGCGCTTTCAACAGAGGCGTTAATCGCAAAAATGCTAGAAACCCCTACAAAGGAAGCCATAGTAAGACGAT
>JAUJND010000136.1 GCA_030446505.1 Chroococcidiopsidaceae cyanobacterium YX2bin18
CGCTCTTTCGCTCTCTTTGAAGATTAACCCAATCCTTATGCATATCTATTGTGTGACGCTGGGACACATTTAGAACTACCTTGTCACTATCAGGTTCAAGGATGGTAGAAGGTAATGAATTGGCAACTGATTGTAACTCTTCAATATCAACAAGCCTTTGTTGAGCTTCTTTAGGTGTAAAGACCAACCAGAAGTAGTAAGAGTTAATCGCAACCAATTTTATTACACACCAGTCAGTATTTTGGCTTGGAAATTGAATGCGACAACAGCGAGTAGAAGCTGGAAAGAGTTCCTTCGGATAAATCACCCCGGAGGGTGTTGTGACTTCAATAGCAATAGGAGCAATTAGCTCAAGGCGTACTGAGAAAGTGTTTGGGATACTTTGCTCCTGACCAGTAATATATGGGACGTACTTGTGCAGAGTCTTAACATTTTTACCAGTTGTTCTAGCTGAATTATATGAGATCTTCAGCAACCACCGAGTAAGTTTCTGATAGTCGTAGCCAAACTGAATAACATCACCCAACCGAGGAAATTGGTAGAAATACTTGTCATACATCTGGCAGATGTAAGTGTCGAGACTACTTAACACTCCTCCATTGCAATCTCCACAGACATCAGAGATTACTAGGTCAGATCGGAAAAACTTTTTCGCCTGTTCCGAGTAACGTGCATCATAGCTTGGTACTCGTTTAATTATGCAGACAGACCAGATATGCTCTCGGGTAAGCTTTTTCTGTCTACCACAGTATGCACATCTGTTTGCCATCTTTGAGGTGTTGTAGAAGTATGTAGCTGTGTTTATACTTAAAACCTAACTTATCGATTACACAGAATTTTTCAATGTAATATCCTGTAAGAGGTGGTCGTGAATGTTCTAAGAAACTTCTTGCCTAACGTCGCTGAATCATCGCCCCCAAATCCCTATCTGCCAAAGCAACTAATGCTCAGCGCGATGCCAACGTACAGTCGCCAGTGGCTGCCTCCGGAGGTACGAGAGCAACAACATGAGGTACTGGGCGAGGAACATAACCCACTAGTGATTCACCTTTATAAGCAAGTGAGGTACTAGCACCGGAGTCCAGCATAACAGCGTCTTGGAATCCGGCTTTAGCTAATGCTTCCCCTAATGAAACCGAGTCAATTGGTTCTTTAGATACACCAATTGTAGGTTGTCCCGCCTGATTGATACCCCAAAAAGCTCGGTGGCGCGGCACTTCGTAGGTATATAAATTCGCAAATGTGTCAGCCGACTGTGGTTGACCACCTTTTACCAACCAGGCAGCAGCGACAAAGGCATCTGTGACATTAGGCATATCAGCCTGCACACCTACCAAGGTATTATGCTTTGTCCGATCAAATGAAATGAACTTAACCGCAGCTGGACTGATTAGCACTAGGGGTCGTCCATTCAGCTTACTATTCTCACTGTAATTGCCGGGAATAAATTTACCTACGCCCTGACTCAAAACCGGACCAATCATCACATTGGAATCTAAATACTTCAAAGAGAAAAAGCCACCATCTACCGCTGCTAATGCTTCTGTACCAGCCACAATTTCCGGCACTTGATAGCGACTTTTGGCATGAATAGTAATTGGTTTGCCGCCAGAAATTAAAATAAAGGGCGTATTATCAATTGTGGTTTCTCGGCGTTCAACAGGGGATAAAAAATCAAATCTACTACTCCATTTTGGTAATTCCGGCCCTCCCCAAGCTTGAGCAATTATATTCTGTAACCCTGACTGACCAAAGCGTTTAATTGCTAGCAAACTTTCTGATTCTCCAGCAAAGCCTTCGTCTACATTACTCATAGTCAGCGCTGCCAGATAGCCCGCTGATTGCACTGACTTCGCTACTCGCTGATCGTACTTACCTTCTGGGTAGGTAAAGTAACGGATTGGAATACCTAGTTCAGTCTCCAACAATTGCTTAGATTCCACCACCTCTTTTTGGAGTTTGTCGTCTGGCAACTCTCGCAAATCAGCTGGATGAGTTAGGCTATGGGCAGCGATCGCAATCAAAGGATCAGCAGCCATTTGACGTAACTGCTCCCAAGTAACATGAGATCTACCAGTGTTTTGACCAATATTAGCTGTATAAATCGAAAATACAGCTGGATACCCATACTTTTTTAGCAGTGGGTAGACAAACTCATAATGACCGCCGTAGCCATCGTCAAAAGTTAATAAAATTGGCTTTTCTGGTAAAGGCAGCCCTGTTCGCAAATGGGCAATTAGTTGATCCATGCTAATTGGGTTCAGCCCATTGCTGTGGATCAGCTGTAGATGCTCCTCAAACTCTTTGTAAGTGACATCAAAAAATACTTCTTTCTCAGGCAGGATATCGTGATACATCATCACTGGCACTTTAGCTAGCCTTGCCCGTTCTTGGATACTTGGCCAGGGGCTTGGAGCAACGTAAGCTAGAAGTTGCGGTCCAAAAGTGCCTATTAGTTCGTCCACTACTGATGTCATTTTTCCTGCCCAAACTGCGCCCTGTGACAGATTATTGACTAAGGCAGAAGGTAATTGCCTCGAAATCCGCTTGCAGGTATTTGAATCAGCCACAGGCAATGGCAATGCTAAAGACAAAGACAGCAACACATTGAGCAACATTATTAGCAAGCCTTTAGCAAGAACTACGGGCAACATCCTAACTAATGAATAATTTAGTTAAGTTAAGTATTAATAATTTCTAAGTTAAGGTTAGACTAATTAAACTTAAACTAATGACATTTAAGCTTAATTTATAACGTTTTACTTTGGTAGAGTCATAACAACTTTCTTAGCTGTTTGAATTTGAGTGGGGCTAAAACCTGCTTGCTTAAGGTGCGTGAGAAAGGTGCGATCGCGATATCGAGAATCTAGGTTGATTGCCTGGCGATAGGTTTTTTGTGCCAGTAAATGATTGCCACTATCCCAATAAGTAATTGCAGTAGCAACCAAGGGATGAGGATTATTGGGTTCAAGGGCAGTGGCTTGGTTCGCCGTTGCGATCGCCAATTTATAATTCTTTAAGCGGTGATGAGCCAAACTCAGGTTGTAGTAAGCGATTTCATTGTCAGGCTGCAAAATTGTTGCCCAAGAATGAACGACAACTGCACTAGCCAGCTTGCCACTTACTAGAAACACAATTCCCAAAGCATTGAAAGTAGGCGGATTAAAAAAATCCTGGGAGGCAGCTTGCAGCAGGGTTTGAGTTGCAGTATCTTCTTTTCCTGCCAGGTGTAATGTCCAACCTAAGATTACTTGCCCAGAAATGTTTTTTGGGTCAAGTTCGACAGATTTTTTGAGGGCGGCGATCGCTTCTGGATAACGTTCTGAGGCACGATAACGTAATCCTTGTTCTAAATATTGACTGGCAGTCGCTGAGATTACTGGCTCAGGATTAAGTAAGCTACTAGCAGCGAGTAGTACAGTGATCAAAATTCTGGGGACAACGCCAATTGGCATAACTTAACTAATGTGGCTGTGTTGCAATACGAGGCGATTTCGCAGAAGAAGCACCTTTGGGGCATCGCTTGAAAAACTTATATTCTCCTATAAACTCTTTTAATACAATTAAAGCTTCAATTACACCGCCAAATCTTAATAGTTTTGTCCCGACTAGCAAAGCGCGATTATTTGACCATTAGGACTGAAGGCGACAGAATTAACACCGTCGTAATGACCGTCGAGACTGTAGAGTTGTTTTCCTGTGTCCAGTTGCCACAGCTTGATAGTATGATCTGCACTGCTGCTAGCTAAAGTCTTGCCATCGGGACTAAAAACAACGCTTAAAACAGAGTCGTAATGCCCTGTGATGGTAGCCAACTGCTTGCCTGTTTTTAGCTGCCAAAGTTTGATGCTTTTGTCATAACTGCCACTAGCTAGAGTCTCTCCATCAGGACTGATAGCGACAGCATTAACCCAGTTTAAATGCCCTTCAAGGAAGTGCAGAAGTTGATCCCCCTTGGTTCGATGCCAAATTTTAATGGTTTTGTCACGGCTGCCACTGGCGAGAGTCTGCCCATCCGGGCTGAAGGCTACGGAATAAACCGATTTAGAATGCCCCATAAGGGTTTTTAGCAGTTGCCCTGTAGCTAAATTCCAAATTTTGATGCTTTTATCTTTACTGCTACTAGCGATCTTCTGTCCAT
>JAUJND010000014.1 GCA_030446505.1 Chroococcidiopsidaceae cyanobacterium YX2bin18
TGTCACAAGCTTAGGGAAGAGGAAATAGAAGTGATGATTGTTTAAGCAATCTAGTTCTCAGGTTGAGGGATAGAGAAGATGGCTTTTTTTGATAACTTAAAAACCTTGTTAAAGCAAAAGTGGTTGCAATTTTTCCAGGTTAATCGTTCCTGGATTACCCTCCAGATGGAGGTTGAATCTGTTTACACTCCTGATGGTGGTAGGCGACCACCTTCTTCCTTCATCCTGGGAGTCGTCAATGCACTCGAACCGCAGCTAGCAGAGTTGATGTTGCCCTTCTCCAAGCTGAATCCAGATGCAGACAATATGATTGATGTGCTGGAGTTAAACTTTGACCCAGATTTAATGTTGGGCAACCGCTTTATATCAGAGGAACTAAGCGACGATATCGTAATTCAAACGCTGACTGAATTAGACCTGGATGAGTTGAGCGATATATCGCTTGATGAAATGGCTGAGGAAGTGGTGCTGGTTGAAACTGATGATGCGGTTGGATTAGCTGAAGATATGGCACTTGATGAGATGACTGACGAAGTGGTGTTAGTCGCGACTGATGATCAGTCTGTTATGGTGCTGAGTCTAGATGAGGCTACTGCATTGGTTGAGGATTTGGCACTTGATGAAATACCTAACCAAGATGGCGTTGAGGAAATGTCGAATCAGTTCCTTGAACAAAGTTCACCTCAACAGCCGATTGACCAGTCAGTGGAAATGCCGAGTTCACCTCAGCAGAATGAATCGGGTAATGTACTGGGGGATGTCTGGGTTGAAGATGCTAGCTCAAATTCTGAGCCAGCAGGCAACACACGCTTAGGGGAGCAATTCGAGGATGACGAAATTTCACGTTTATTTCCCAACCTTTAATCACTCACTGCCTTTCGTCGCAGCCGCTTAATGGTGTAACTCAGACCACCTGAAATTGCTTATGTTCACTGAACCAACTTAGACCGTAGGTTCCTGAAATTCGTACTTTTTTAGCTTTAAATATCAAGGGGAGAAAACTAGATTTTATGATTGCTCAACCTGAAGCTCTAAATTTTGAGTGTGAAAATGGGAATTATCATACGTTTTGCCCGATTATCTGTGTAGCGTGGCTATATCAGAAGATTGAAGATAGCTTCTTTTTAGTGATTGGCACAAAGACTTGTGGTTATTTCTTACAGAATGCTATGGGGGTGATGATTTTTGCTGAACCCCGCTATGCAATGGCAGAACTGGAAGAAGGAGATATTTCGGCTCAACTGAATGATTATGATGAGTTGAAACGGTTGTGTGATCAAATCAAGCGCGATCGCAACCCCAGTGTAATCGTTTGGATTGGTACCTGCACCACAGAAATTATCAAGATGGATTTAGAGGGCTTGGCACCCAGACTAGAAGCGGAAATTGGTATCCCGATCGTGGTAGCTCGTGCCAATGGTCTAGATTATGCCTTTACCCAAGGAGAAGATACAGTGCTAGCGGCAATGGCTGCACGTTGTCCTGATAAGTCACCACTAGCCGAAGTAGAGAAGAACGAACGCAATGCTATCTCCAAGCTGCTCAACTTCGGTCGTAAAAAAGAAGATGTAGCAATAACAGAATCCGAGTATACTGAGCATCCACCTTTGGTTCTTTTCGGTTCTCTGCCTGATCCTGTTGTCACTCAACTGACGCTGGAACTAAAAAAACAAGGGATCAAAGTTTCCGGCTGGCTACCTGCGAAGCGTTACACCGAATTACCAGTTCTAGAAGAAGGCTACTATGTTTCTGGGATCAATCCCTTTCTCAGCCGTACCGCTACAACCTTGATGCGCCGCCGCAAATGCAAACTTATCGGCGCACCCTTCCCAATTGGTCCCGATGGCACCCGCGCCTGGATTGAAAAAATCTGCTCCGTATTTGGAATTGAACCCAAAGGGCTAGATGAGCGGGAAGCACAAATTTGGGCAAGCTTGGAAGACTATTTGCAGCTAATTCGCGGTAAGTCTGTATTCTTTATGGGCGATAACCTGCTGGAAATCTCCCTAGCTCGATTCCTAGTTCGTTGCGGCATGACAGTGCCGGAAATTGGCATTCCTTACATGGATAAGCGCTATCAGGCAGCAGAGTTGGCACTGCTGGAAAAGACTTGCCACGAGATGGGTGCGCCGCTACCTAAAATTGTCGAGAAACCTGACAATTACAACCAGATTCAGCGGATTAAAGAAATCAAGCCTGATTTGGTGATTACTGGCATGGCTCACGCCAACCCACTAGAGGCACGAGGTATCAATACCAAGTGGTCAGTAGAGTTCACCTTTGCCCAAATTCACGGTTTCACTAATGCTCGTGACATTCTAGAACTAGTAACTCGTCCCCTACGCCGGAATAATTCTCTCAAGGATTTAGGTTGGGAGAAATTGGTCAAAGAAGAAGCTAAAGTCTAGGTTTCAATTTTAATTGACCAAGAATAACTTCAGGGGTGAATCCAGTGCGATTGCCCTTTTTTTATCTAGCTACAAAGGCATAGAGGACACAGAGCCGCTACATTCCGAGGTTAGGTTAACAGCTACCTTATTAGTCTATATTTTAACTCCAGGTATTTTACGAGAGAAGTAATAAGCCAAGGTTTGTGCAAGCAGCGATCGCACGTAAATTATTGGCTATCACCGATTCGCTTTTCTGTCGGGCGCATAACATATAGCTAGATTAGCCTACCCTTCAAATAGCGCGATATACTTCAAAATGGAAGATAAAAGCATTATTTGAAATTTTCAGAGAATTAGAGCTATGACATCCTATGCAACTTCCTCTGCTAAAGCTGAAATGACTGAACTCCGGCGGTTGAAAGGCTTATTACCGCCAGAATTACAAAGCTGGGTTTCCGTTGAAGGAACAACTGAGGTGAATCCATCCCTGATTTATGCTGAAGAAATTGGCAGCGATCAGGTAGAAATCCAGATCGATTTGGTGAAATGGGATCAACTTGCCTTAGATCAGCGCAATCTACTGTTCTGGCATGAAGTCGCCCGGATTCAAAACGATACCATCCCCAAAGATGGTTGGGAGATGGCAGCGCTGGCGATTGGTTTGGGTGGTGCTGTGGGTGAACTGTGGGTTCAGGATGGGTTACTGCTGTTGTTAGCGATGGCGCTGTGTGGCGTGTCAGGCTTCCGGCTGTATCAGAAAAACAACGGGGAAAAGCAGTTAAAAGACATGACTGATGCGGATGAAAAAGCGATCGCACTTGCAACTCGCTTTGGTTACAGCCTCCCGAATGCCTACAAAAGTCTAGGCAGTGCTTTGAAAACTTTAATAGATCAAAGTCCTAGCAAGAAACAACGTTCTAAGTATGAAAGGCGATTACAAGCCCTCAAACGCAGTGCTAACAAGGCAAAAGCAAAAGTTAAAGCTTCACGCGAAGAAATCAATTACAGCTCGATTGAGCATTTTATGAGTCTGTGGCACTACACGGACTTGCTTGAGTAATCGCTTCATCAAAGCTTGCCAAGTCAAAACTTGCGCGGGAGTTGGAGCGTACATTGGGATGTGATGCAATTGCTGAGACGGTTCTAGAGTGTGACTGGTTGGAGAAACACTGGAATTTCAGGGCTAACGTCTGCTACCAATTCAGCGGAACGGTCTAATTCACGAGAATCAGTATTGCTGGAAATAATTATCTTGACAAATACCGTTACTGATGATTTATAGCAAAGCTTGAGAAATTCCGCGTGTTCCTGCCAACGCGTTTCTCCACTGACACTAGGCAATTTCAAATCCATGCCCACAGAGTCCAAGTATGGCAGAATCATGGCTAACTGTGCTGGGCGATGTCCACCAGTTTCCAGGTAGATAGGTAGTCCAGTCATTTTTTTTAGCTGGGGTAGAAATTGCACCAGGAAGGGGGCGTGAAGTAGTGGTTCGCCTCCAGTGAGACTGATGCTATCGTGCAAACCAGGAAGTTTTGCCGCTCAATCCATTGCAGTAACAGGGGTAGCGGTACGGGATTAGAGTGAGTTTCAAAATCGCGGCATCCAGGCGATCGCTCGATTCGACAAGTAGACGGCGCACTCCAGGTATAAGCGCTGTCGCAAAAATTGCAGCGCAAATCGCACAGAGCAAAACGAATGAATATTTGGCGAGTACCCACGTTGAGTCCTTCGCCTTGAATTGCAGAAAAGACTTCAATTAGCCGTGTAGTTGAAAGTTCAGCAGGTTTTGTGGTCATCTGACGGTGCAAGCGCTTAAAAGGTAGAAAAGCAAATCTATATCAATACTGCTACTCTTATTTTGACTCCTGGGAGGTAAAGATTTATAGCTTACTCAACATAATTCGCAATAATCTTCGCAAATTTGTAGTGCTATATTTTACTAACAAAGAACTAGGCGAAGCGCTAGCGTCTCGCTACAATAAAACCAGATAAATTTATTGTTAAGCTCCGTATTGTGTCACCTTTTAACCATAGCTTAGAGTCAAAAGTTGTAATGCGTGATCGGGTTTTAGCCTGGTTAGCAGATAATGTTCCTGAGTCCCGACTCAATCATATTCTCAGAGTCGAGTCAATGGCAGTGGAACTGGCTGAGCATCACAAACTTGATCTAGAAAAAGCAGCTTTAGCAGGTTTGATGCACGACTTAGCTAAATATTTTAAGCCGCAAAGCTGCTGGAAATCGCACGTATAGAAGGGTTAGAGATAGATTCAGTAAGTGAAGTAAATCCCCATTTGTTACACGCAGATGTTAGTGCAATTGTTGCTAGAGATACATTTGGAGTAAAAGATGAAGAAGTATTGCAAGCGATCGCCAATCATACTTTAGGCAGACCAGGGATGAGTTTGCTTAGTTGTATTGTGTTTTTAGCAGATAGCTTAGAATCAGGTCGCGGTAATACTCCGGAATTGGAAGCTTTACGACAGACAAGCTATCAGAATTTATATCAGGCAGTTTGGCTAACTTGCGATTATTCTCTAAAATTTTTACTCTTATCTCATTGTTTAATTCACCCGCGCACAATAGCTACACGAAATTGGTTTCTAGAGAAAGTAAAAATAAGACAACTGTTAGCTCAACGGCATAAGAATTAAGTTTGTGTTAGTTTTTAAAAAGTTCCGTGCCTCAAAAATTAAACTTTTGTAACATCTCCAGTTTAGATAAAAAATATCTGAGGTTTAATGTCTGATTACTCCGAAGCAACTCCATTACAGTCTACATTTGTTGGCTCCAGTAAGGTCAAAACTACTCACAATCACCCAGATGCAAGTCGAGAACTAGCGATAACTATTGCTCAAGCAGCATCAGACCGTAAAGCGGGTGATATTGTCTTACTGGGAGTGGTAGAGTCTTATCTGGCTGATTACTTTGTAATAGTGACAGGCTATTCTAGGGTACAGGTACGGGCGATCGCTGGAGCAATTGTAGAGGAGGTAGAACAGGAGTGGCAACAGCGTCCCTTACGATCTGAAGGACAAGCCGAGGGAGGTTGGCTGGTATTAGACTACGGCGATGTAATTGTTCACATTATGACACCTAAAGAGCGAGAGTTTTATAACTTGGAAGCCTTTTGGGGTCATGCTGAACGGATAGACTTTGCCACATCCGTTGTGAATGAGGAATTAGCACCATGATAGAGTCTTCAGTTCCTGTTTGCCCAGTTCCTGCAGAACAGCAACCAGTTAATGAGTATGAAGAGTTAAAATCATCCGGCTTTTTTCGCAGTTGCACCTTAGATTGGCGCGAGTATACGACAAAGCTAGTGTGGATTTGGGGTATCTCCTGGCTTTTAGCTGGACCAGTGGCAGCAGCAAGTTTTACTCCCAATAAATATACCGCTCAGTTTATCCTCTGTGGGGCAGCCGCAGCTCTTATTGGAGTGATTCTGGCAGTGGTGCGACTTTATTTGGCATGGTCGTATATTAATAATCGCCTGATAAGTCCGACAATCTTTTATGAAGAGTCTGGTTGGTATGACGGTCAAACTTGGACGAAGCCAAAGGAAATTTTAATGCGCGATCGCTTGATTGTCACCTACCAAGTCCAACCAATTCTCCAACGGCTGCAAAGAACCTTTGGACTAATAGTTTTGTTGCTGCTTGCAGGTAGCTGTGTTTGGAATTTTTGTAAATAGTTATTAGTCACTAGTCATTGGTCATTAGCAAAGGATTAATGACTAGTGACTAAGGACAAAAAAATGATAAAGTCTTACCCATGACAAGGGGAAAAAGAACTCAAGCCGCAGAACTGGAAGTCAGATTACTGCGGGAAGGTATTATTGAATCTAGGCATCACGTCCAGGCTGTGGTATGTGATGACCGGGGACGGGTGCTATCCGTTGCCGGAAATTCAGAGACGGCTACATTTGTGCGCTCGGCGCTTAAGCCGTTTCAGGCATTAGGCATTACCACTACGGGAACACTAGAACGCTACAACCTAACAAATCGGGATTTAGCAATTATTTGTAGTTCCCATAAAGGCACAATTGAGCAGGTGCGGCAGGTGTTTAACATCCTGTGGCGTGCTGACATTGATCCTGCTGCCCTAAAATGTCCAATTCCAGAAGGTAAACGCAGTCCGCTGCAATACAATTGCTCTGGTAAACACGCGGGTATGCTGGCTGTATGTCAACAACGACATTGGCCAATAAATACTTACTTGCAGCGAAACCACCCAGTTCAGCAGCTAATTTTTGGCAAAATTGCTGAGTTGCTACGAATGCCAGCTGAAGAATTTATCTCCGCTCATGATGACTGTGGTGCTCCAACTTATTTGATGCAACTCGGTCAAATGGCAGCGTTATATGCTCAACTAGCTTCGGGTAGCAGTTTGGATATGGAGCGAATTGTCCGCGCTATGACTCAACACCCGATTATGGTGGCGGGAAATGGTGAATTTGATACGGAATTGATGCGCTTAACTCAAGGAGAAATAGTGAGTAAAACCGGAGCCGAAGGGGTTCAGTGCATTGGCAGAATTGGTGAAGGCATGGGTTTGGCAATTAAAGTGATGGATGGGGCAAAGCGGGCTAAATCCGCCGTTGCTATTTATCTTTTGCAGCAGATGGGTTGGATTAGTCCAACCGTAGCGGAAACCTTAGCAGAAACCTTTATGACTTTGGGTAACTTCAAGCGCCTAGAGGTTGTCGGGGAATTATCAATGCTGTAGTTGCTAAATTACTAACTTTGTAGTTATACTGGATAAGTTGACGCGGGGTAGAGCAGCCTGGTAGCTCGTCGGGCTCATAACCCGAAGGTCAGTGGTTCAAATCCGCTCCCCGCCACCAATTCGTAAATAGAACAAGCCCTGTAATCTTTAATGGTTACAGGGTTTTGTTTTATGCTTGTCAAAGCCTGATGTCATGAATAAGCAAGAAGATTCACATTGGTCTAAATGTTATTCAATAAATATCAGCATAGCTTTTATGTGCGTTTATCCGAGTTAAGACTGTCACAGGATCTAGTTAAGACTGTCACAGGATCTAGGTTTGACTATTATAGAGACTGTAGAGGCATCGCGCAGAAGTAATACCTTATGTAGGGCAGTTAGCGCTGCTGGGTTTAGCATAGGTAAAGAGACATAAGCTAAGGTTTCAGCTTTAATTAAATTGAATCTTGGTAGGAGTAAGGGATGGCTGTTAAGTTGCGGCGACCTATTTTAGTGGGTGGAATTGGTTTATCATTTTCGCTCTTATTGTTGCAGAACCTACATCACTCGGTAGATCAACTGAGTGAGTTTGGTGTAATTGGCATAATTGCCCTCGGCACTTGCTTATGGTTATTCCAGCGTCAAACAAAACATACTCATATACAGCTAGATACGCCGCTAGATCGGGCGACAGTAGAAAAAGTAATCGCACAGGCAGAGGGCGCAGTTAGCCAACTGGAAATAGAGGCAGAACATCAGGTAGCGTCTTTGCAGGAACGAATTGCCCAACTCAAAGGTGAACTAGATCGGCAGGAAATTCATCTGGCAGTCACAGGGGGTAAGGGTGTGGGTAAAACCACATTAGTTAACCTGCTGGAATCTAGCTGGGAGCAACAGCCAAAGATTTGCCTGCAAGAGACAACGGCTTTGTTTTCTGGCACAGATGTTAATTTAACAGCAGAAACAGCTGCCTTGGAACAAGCGATTGCCTCAGATTTGGTGTTGTTTGTAACGAACGGAGATTTGACAGATCCAGAGTTTCAAACCCTACAACAACTAAGGGCAGCAAATCAACGTACAGTGTTGGTTTTTAACAAGCAAGATCAGTATTTAGCAGATGAAAGAGCCACAGTATTGCTTTCTCTGCGGCAACGGATGTCTTCAACGCTGAAAACTGAAGATGTGGTAGCAATTACGGCATCTCCTGTCCCTGTGAAAGTGCGATCGCATCAGCCGGATGGTTCTGTGGAGGAGTGGATGGAACAGCCAGCGCCAGACATATCACAGCTAACACAGCAACTAACTCAAGTTCTGGCAACGGAAGCACAACAGCTAGTCTGGGCATCGACAAAACGCGCAGCTATTACTTTGAAAACAGAAGCAAGAACTTTACTGAATGGAGTAAGACGCGATCGCGCTCTACCTGTAATTGAGCAATATCAGTGGATTGCTGCTGCTGCTGCCTTTGCTAACCCAGTCCCAGCCTTGGATTTACTAGCAACTGCTGCTATCAACGCGCAGCTAGTTATGGATTTGGGCGGCATCTATCAGCAAAAATTTTCCCTCCAGCAGGCTCAAACGGTAGCTGGAACAATGGGAAGCTTGATGATCAAACTTGGTTTAGTAGAACTTTCTAGTAAGGCGATCGGCACTGTGCTTAAAAGCAATGCGATTACCTTTGTTGCTGGAGGGGCAGTACAGGGAGTCAGTGCTGCGTATTTAACGAGGTTAGCAGGCTTGAGCTTAATCGAGTATTTCCAGCAGCAGGAAGCAGCTATAAATTCTGAAACTGGACTAAATCTGCACAAATTATGTCAAACCTTGCAAAACATCTTTCAGCAAAATCAGCAGCTAGGTTTCTTGCAAGGGTTTGTTAAGCAAGGATTAGGGCGTTTGTTGCCATCACCTCAGCCTCAGTCTAGTGAGATTGCTTAGTTACTAGCAGCAAGGTGGGTATATGCCCGCCTTTTTTGTTATTTCAACATCCCGCAAGCACACTAGAAATACCTGAATTTGAGGCGATCGCCTCTCTTCTTACCACTTCTGCCGCAGAATGTTGCACTCTTCCCACTGAAAAGTCAGTTTCTGCTTGACAAGTTGTATTCATTATGAGTACGCTTTAAATTACACAAAACTTTACAAGAAGTACAATTCAAGGAGCAAAATTGATGTTGCAAAGTCGTGCAGGACAAAGAGTTCCCAACGTTACCTTCCGTACTCGTCAGAACAACCAGTGGGTGAATGTAACTACAGACGATCTATTTACTGGCAAAACAGTGATTGTCTTCTCGCTACCTGGTGCTTTTACTCCGACTTGTTCATCTACCCATGTACCCGGCTATAACCAGTTAGCTAAGGTATTTAAGGCAAATGGTGTTGATGATATTATTTGCATTTCTGTTAATGATGCCTTTGTGATGAACGAATGGGCAAAGGATCAAGAGTCAGAAAATATAATGTTGCTTCCGGATGGCAATGGTGAATTCACTGAAGGCATGGGAATGCTGGTTGATAAAGCAGACTTGGGTTTTGGCAAGCGCTCATGGCGCTATTCTATGCTGGTGAAGGATGGCGTGATTGAAAAGATGTTCATTGAGCCAGAAGTGGCAGGTGATCCCTTTGAGGTATCTGATGCAGAAACAATGCTGAGATATATCGCTCCTGAAGCAGTTAAGCCAAAAGTAGTTTCCTTGTTTACAAAAGAGGGTTGTCCTTTCTGCGCCCGTGCTAAGTCGATGCTGAAGGAGCATGATATGGATTATGAGGAAATTGTCTTGGGTAAAGGTATAACTAATCGCTCTTTACAGGCTGTTGCAGGCGCAGCAACGGTTCCGCAAGTGTTTATGGATGGTAAATTAATTGGTAGTTCTGAGGCACTAGAAGCCTACTTCGCAGCAATATGAACTAGCTGAGATAATTAAGTGCAGGCGGATCGCTCTTTAAATGTCTGGACTTAGGGAGCGATGCCTGCGGCGGGTGCCTACGCTCACAATCAACTGATCTGAATTAAAGATCGTGGTTATGTACCTTTCCTAAAATAACCAAAACTTACGGTTGTGTTGCAAAAAGTTATTAAGAACAGAAAACTGCTTGAAGAAGGAAACAATTATGCAGCTACTCCAAAGATTTCAGCTATGAATTTCACCTGTTCATTGACGGCTCCTTTTTTTACTTTCTTGACTTGTCCTTTGCTTAACAGGTTGATGATTTCATAACCTTTTAGCGTTCGTCTCGCCGTGTTGAACGAGCCAAATCCCATGCCAGGTTTGACTAACCTTTGCATAAATCTATGGTCTTGTTCAATGCGATTATTCAGATACTTGTTGTGTCGCAGTTCCACTTCTGGCGACAGTTCTTCTTTGTCTTTAAGTTCGTCAATCGCTTTGGGATAGGCAGCATTTTTATCGACATTAATGACACAAGGCTCTTGAGTGTGAAATGCATTCAACGCCTTGCGGAAAAATCGTTTGGCTCAAGAGCGCATCACGCTTGGCTGTGAGCAGAGCCAAGGTGTTTCCATCTGAATCTACTGCCGGATACAAGTATCTATCCTTGCCTTTGACCTTGATATAAGTTTCGTCCACTCTCAAGAATCATTGGTCGGGCGCAGATGTGGTCGGCATCGCCTGTCTAATTCTTGTCCATACTCCTGCACCCAACGGAACACCTTTGTGTGATCGATATCCATACCACGCTCATTCACCATTTCTGCTACTTGGCGGTACGAGAGTGGGTAGCTGAGATACCATCGGACACAACGAAGGATGATTTGGGCGCTGGGTTGTGCCGCCACTTGAACAGGTTGGCCTTGGTCATCCAGAGGCTTGAATCTGAACCACGAGTTTCTCAGCTTATCACCTCGCTCGTTTTTTGCTACACAACCGTCACAGTTGCCCCGTGCAGGACAAATGCACCATCTTCAAGCGTGCTGTTCGTAATTCGGGATCTAAAGCCTACAAAAGTGAAGTTGCCAATTTTCGAGTTTTTAATAACTGCTTGGTGGGCAATACTGGCTCGATTCTGGGTACTACTTGACTTTGAACCACATTGTGCAGCAGGAGCCGGGGCATTTTGTGATGCTAGAAAGCGGATGTTATCTTGAAAGTTAGTTTCATTACCAATGCAAATGCGCGTACCTGGATCTGCTCTTAAAGTAGTGTTTCCAGCAACAAACTCTTTTGCCAATTGAAAGTCACAGAACAACTCAACAAGCGGGCTGACGAAACTTGAATTAACTGCAACACGCACAGGAGACACGAGGCTGAAAAGCGGACTTTCAGATTGAGCACCAACTTTGATACCGACTGCGAGTAATGGGATAATTCCAGCGAGTGATATCAAGGCATTCCGACGGTTGAACACAATATGTACTCCTATTTTTTGCTGTGTAATAAAGGTGGCGAAAAATTAATAGATTATGTAAGTAAAAACTTCGGCTCAACCTATTAATTTCTGAAAGAGCGGATGTACGCGATTTTTGCACAGCAATATTGTGGGACAATGGCTCCACACCGCGCTTTATCGATGGGTTACACGGCTACACCGCAAACTCACTGTTTAAGGTAGCGTTACGCACCAAAATTAGCGCTACCTCTGCTTTGTGTTCAAGGGGAATTTTACTGAGGAATTTAGCAAGTCTTCTGATCACTACTCAATAACTTCACTGAATGTACGTGCTCCAAAAAAGGGATGGGTTATCTTTGTAAACAGTCATCCGATACTTTTCGCTCTTCCCAATTCCTCAAAAAATGGTTTTAGTATCATCCAATTTAGCAATAAATTCGGAGAAATTTTTACTAATAGCTATTATTTAACTACTACTGTTGAGATTGAACTTTGAGATTTTAATGTTGTTTTAATTGACTTTCTTTTGTGAGCGGTGCTAGTTCTGAAGTAATCGCGCTTCGCAACTAACAGCATACAACGAGTCTTTGATTAATATAGTGCGGCGGGAAAACCTACTTTTTAGAATGCTGAAAATTTACAAAAGTAGGCGATCACGCTAGCACAAATACTTGTAGGAATTAGCTCAGCATAGTTACTTTCCCAGTATCTAGATCGTAACGACCACCAACAATTTTTAGTTTGCCTTCTTGAATCATTTGCGTCAGCATTACTGAAGTTCCCCGCAACAGTTCAACTTGATACTGAACGTTGGCTGCAACTGCATTCTCAACTGCATCGCCCGATTTGCCTTTTACCCTAGCTACAGCTGGTTTGATATCCTCAACAAAAGTGCCAATTCTCCCAGGAAGTGGATCGCCTTTTACCGCCGCCGCTACTGCACCACATCTTTCATGACCCAAAACCACAATCAGCTGAGAACCTAGTACCGCTGTAGCGAATTCCAGGCTGCCAACAGCCGTAGGACTTACAACATTACCAGCCATGCGAACTACAAATAAATCCCCAAACCCCTGATCGAAGACAATTTCCGCAGGTACTCTAGAATCAGCACAGCCAAGTATCGACGCAAATGGATACTGAGCAGTAGCAGTTTCTTGCAAACGCAACTTTGATTGGTTAGGGCTTTGACGCTTTCCCTGTACAAACCGTTTATTCCCCTCAATCAGACTTTTCAAAGCAGCATCAGGACTAATTGGTTGAGGTTTTTGTCCAGAAGTAGATGGTTTTTGAGCGACAGCTTGCTGTGCTTTCCAAAGTCCACTTCCAGCAGCAGTCGCCGCTATACCAGTTCCTCCCACACCTAACCACTTCAAGAGATCGCGCCGACCAACAAATCCCTCAATCCGACTCATTACTTTACCTCAATGAATTAAATCAAACTAATGACAGCTTTATTGGCAAAAGGAATATACCAGAAGAAGGATACAGGAGGATGTTACAGTTTGAGAAGGCTTGATGGGGGTAATTCCAGAGCGATCGCTCCGAGTAGCCCTTTACGAAAATCAGTCAATAGATGCCGTGCTGTACGTTCGACATCTCCTTGATTGCGGTGTTCAGCCAAATTGTGCAGATAGTCTTCGCCTGTAACTGGAGTAGGGTCTAGTTCGTAACGCAAATGTAAAGGATTTGCTGGTGATATAGCTGTAGCATCTAGCTGTTTGATCAAATCAACTAGAGTAGCAGCTACTCGTTGGTTATCGTAAGAGGCATCACCAATATCATCACAAATAGCTAACTTCAGAGCAGCTAATTGATCATCTAACCTAGCCGGAATTACCCCAGGAGCATCTAATAACTGCAACTGTTGAGAAATTCGTACCCACCGCAACTGCCGTGTTACACCAGGACGAGCAGCACTTTCTACTACTCGCCGCTTCAACAGCCGATTGATTAGTGCTGATTTGCCAACATTAGGAAATCCGATAACTACGGCGCGGACTGGACGGGGCAACATACCGCGACTTTTGCGCCGTTGATTAACCTCTACCCCAGCTTTAAGCGCCGCCTGTGCCACAGCTACTACACCCTTACCATCCTGGGCATTGGTGAAATAAGGCTCCTCCCCCTGCGCCCTAAACCACTTCAGCCACAATTGCTGTACCTGGGGCAGAATCATGTCCATCCGATTTAGCACCAATACCCGCGCCTTGGTACCCACCCACTGCGTAACTTGAGGATGTTGAGTTGCCAAAGGAATCCGGGCATCCCGCACCTCCAGCACTACGTCCACAAGCTTTAGCTGCTCTAAAAGCGCCTTCTCAGCCTTAGAAATGTGACCTGGATACCATTGGATAGGAGGAGTTGTCATTAGGAAGCAAGGGAGACTGGGAATAGTTTTGAGTTATGAATTTTGAATTTTGAGTTAAAGAAGTTTTTTTAACTCAAAACTTAACATTCAAAATTCATAACTGCGAACGAAGTGAGCCTAACCCCTAGTTTATGGAACAATCAGAACTGGGCAAGGGGAAAGGTTAATTACTCGGTTGGTGATGCTATCTGTTAGCCCTTCTTCAGTTAGACCGAGTCCTCGGCAACCCATTACAATTAAATTTGCGCCAATTTCATCAGCAACATCACAAATCACAAAGGCAGGTTTGCCTTCGCGTTCAATGGTTTCAGTCTGAATTCCTTGCTCAGTGAACAGAGATTGAGCATTTTGAAGCAGTTGAGCAACTGCATCTGGTGATGCCATTACCTCGGAACTAGGCGGCTCATCTGAGTCCGCAGTTTCCACTACCGACAGCAGCACTAAGCGACTGCCGTACTTTTGTACGACATTGATAACAACGTCAGCTTGCTTCTCGTGCATCCCGGCTTTGATCAATCGGAAACAAAACAGTCTTAAACATTATAGGCATCTCCGATACCCTGGCTCGGTAAAATGTGGACGGCGCTAAAAGATTGACTTGAACACGCGAGGTTTCCGGGAGGCATAGCCACACCAGAAACTCGCTCAAAAACACAATCAGGAGGTTGATGCTGTGTCCAAAAAACTCTAGCAAATTTATCATCGTCAGATTTATCAGGAAAACGCGCCCTAGTGCGGGTAGATTTTAATGTGCCAATGGATAACCAAGGCAATATCACAGATGATACTCGCATCCGTGCGGCTCTACCTACAATTCAAGATTTGATCCACAAAGGAGCCAAAGTTATTTTAGCTAGTCACTTTGGTCGTCCCAAGGGTGTGGATGATAAATTACGTCTCACCCCAGTTGCCAAGCGACTTTCAGACTTACTTGGTCTAGAGGTGATCAAATGCGATGACTGCATTGGGGAAGAAGTCGCAACTAAGGTGGCAGCAATGCAAAATGGAGGCGTGCTGTTGCTGGAAAATGTGCGTTTCCACCCAGAGGAAGAGAAAAATGAGCCAGAATTCGCCAAACAGCTAGCGGCAAATGCTGATGTGTATGTAAATGATGCTTTTGGAACAGCACACCGCGCTCATGCTTCCACTGAAGGTGTTACTCACCATCTCAGACCTTCTGTTGCTGGGTACTTGATTGAAAAAGAATTACAGTACCTAAAGGGCAATTGAGAATCCCCAGCGTCCCTTAGCGGCAATTATTGGTGGTTCTAAGGTTTCCAGTAAGATTGGCGTGATTGAAACGCTATTAGACAAGTGCGACAAGCTCCTCCTAGGCGGCGGCATGATTTTCACGTTCTACAAAGCTCGTGGTTTGAATGTGGGTAAGTCGCTGGTGGAAGAAGACAAGCTGGAACTAGCGAAGTCGCTAGAAGCTAAGGCGAAAGAACGTGGCGTTGATTTTTGTTACCGACTG
Organism: Chroococcidiopsidaceae cyanobacterium YX2bin18; assembly: GCA_030446505.1. Lineage (GTDB taxonomy): Bacteria > Cyanobacteriota > Cyanobacteriia > Cyanobacteriales > Chroococcidiopsidaceae > JAHHHE01. The sequence goes on from JAUJND010000014.1 coordinate 15,288, forward strand.
ATGTGATAGTGGCTGATAAGTTTGCAGTTGGATGCGAATGCCCAAACAGTGAGCGTTGAAAATATCCCTAGTGATGGAATGTGTCTGGATATTGGTCCTGATTCAGTAAAAACGTTTCAGAATGCCCTGAAAGATTGCAAGTCAGTGATCTGGAATGGACCAATGGGCGTGTTTGAGTTTGATCAGTTTGCTAAAGGTACAGAAGCGATCGCCTATGCTCTTGCTGAGCTTACAAAGCAAGGCGCTACCACTATTATCGGCGGTGGTGACTTCAGTGGCAGCTGTGGAAAAGGTAGGTGTAGCTGAACAAATGAGTCATATTTCCACAGGCGGCGGCGCTAGTTTGGAGTTACTAGAAGGGTAAGGAACTTCCTGGTATCGTGGCGCTTGATGATGCGTAATTGATTAGTCATTAGTAGCAGAGCTTGCGACAATACCTCCTGAAGGGAGCCTCCAGGAGTGTACGCAAGTTCTTCTCTATCGCAGTGTAGACGAGCCTAAGCGCCAGTGTGTGGGCTAGGAACTATATGACCAAAGACTAATGACTAATGACTTTTCAGTTGCAATGTATCTTGGGGTAGAAGGCATTGCTTAGCTCCGCCACGTAGGATGCGTTTCAGCAATAAATTTACAGATAGAGTTGGTGGTTACGCACGCCGCTCCTCACAAGACCATACAAACGACGAGGAATTTTATATGCAACGGATGTTCTCAGCTTTAAAGCAAGCAATTTATCAGAGCATTTTAATTTTGGGTTTGATCAGTTTGCTTAGTTTTCCAGGGTTATTCATTAGTCAGCCAACTTTAGCAGCAACTCCAAATCAAAAGCTGATCCAGCAGGACAAAATGGAAAAAGAGAGTCAAACTGCTAATCAACGAGAACAAGAATACGAAGAACAAATAAAAGCAGCAAAAGATCCTGACAAAGTTTACGAAGAAAATCTCAAAGAAGAAAGAAAAGCAAATCCAGGTGAGGGCATAGTGCAGAAAACAGTAGAAGGAGCGGAAAAAATAGTTGACAAGGTAACTGGTAACGATTAGAGGTAATACAGAATATTTATTGCGCCGTGCTGTAAAAGTAACGGCGCGAAAATTTTTTATCCTATCTTGCTAGGGTGAAGGGGTAATAGCTTCAGGTAGAGATGGCTCAACTATCGGCGCTGGAGTAGAATTTTCTGCTGTAATGTTGAGTTGATAATTGATTGGTTCTGATGCCATCGAGACGACAACAAATTCGTAGAAACCTTTTTCTGGCAGTGTTGTTGATAAAGCGCGATCGCTTGAGTCTTGGAGCAAGATTGTATTGCCACTGGGAGAATATACAGAAAGTAAAACTTGGGGATCTGCTTGCAAATCAAGTTTCATAAGTTGATCTTTAGCAAGTCCAGCAATATATACTTTCCCTTCGCCTGGTTCAAGAGTGCCGCTTACTTGTTTGCCAATAGCTCCTGGCTCGAACACAATCCTTTCAAAAGCAGTTCCAGCAAGTATGGCATTGAGTTTTTCGGCTGCTAAGGCGTGCCAAACTTGACCGATAGGCTGCTTGATGAAGTTTTTACCCCGCTGCTCTGGAAATAGTTTAAAAAAGGCGGCATCGGCTAGATCGTACAAAGCACGGCTGCTGACGTAGCGCTTGTTTACTTGCACCTTCCAGCGATCGCGATCTTGTGCCGTATAAGTACCCAGGGAGCGCCGCATTTCTAGATTCAGCAACTCTAGTTTATCCAGCAATTCATCTGCTGTATTGTCCCATTCTGTCCGCAATGTAGCATCTTCTGGACTACTGCTAAGGTTACGCCCGCTTTGACTTGGATACTTGTCCCAAAAAGCTTGATTTACTAGAGCAGTATAGAATTTGTAGTTAATACCCTGTTGCTGGATGCGATCGCGCAACCGTTCCTTACGATTTTGTTCTTCAGCTGAAAACTGCACAGATGGTTCTACTGGTTCTGGCGCAGGTGGTGGCGGTATTATCTCCTCTTCAGGAGGTATTGATGACTGCAACCAGCGATTAGCTCCCCACCAGCCCCCAAAGCCTGCACCAATCAATAACAGAAATATTACTAATATTTTTCCTAAAGGAGAGGGACTAGGAGGAGAGGTAATAAGAGGCGCTGACTGTGGTGGAGGTAATCTATGAGGAGGTGCTACAGCTAAGGTTGCTTGCATCTCAGACGCGGGAGTTGGGATATAGGCAGTATTACTATTAGTGAGTGCCTGGAGAACTTGACGCGCAGATTGGAAGCGCTCATCTGTGCGTTGAGACAGCATTTTATCCAATACAGCCCCTAGATTTTGGCTGAGGTTAATTTGATTAAGCCAGTTCCAAGTCAGGCTATATTCATCAATCAGTTCTTGAGGCTCTTTGCCTGTTAGTAATACCAGCACTGTTGCTGCCAAGGCATATAAATCGCTGTGGGGATATGCCACACCCAGCTGCATTTGCTCATGAGGGGCATATCCTACCTTGCCCATTAATGTTACTGGTGAGGCATTACTATTACTTTGTTGGCTTTGCAAGGCAACTGTTGCAGCTACTTGTTTAACAGCCCCAAAGTCAATTAGCACTGGCAAATAATCAGAACTGCGAAGAATAATATTATCTGGAGAGATGTCTCGGTGAATTACCCCAAGCGAGTGAATGTACTCTAATACGGGCAAAATCTGGAGGAGCAACTGAGTTACTTCTATTTCGTTAAAATACATCCCCTGCTGCTTCCGGGCATTTAACAAAGCGTAGTAAGTTTGCCCCTCCACATAGTCTTGCACTAGAAACAAGTATCCTTTACCATCTAGATCCGCTCGGAACAGTTCGCGGAAGCGAGGAATTTGGGGATGTTGCAGCTTGTATAAAACACCTGCTTCACGTTCAAACAGTTGTTCTGCTTTTTCTAAGGCGTAGGCGCTTTGAACTTGAGGAGCGAATTCTTTTAAAACACAATATTCTCGAAATCGGTTAATATCCTCAGCTAAATAAGTGCGTCCAAAGCCACCCTGTCCTAATTGACGCACAATGCAATAGCGATCACCTAAAGTCTGCCCTGGTTGAATTCCATTTTGTACCATTGCCAGTTTCTCGCCACATTGTAAACAAAAGCGGCTACCAGAGGGATTTTCGTGTCCTTGCGAGCAATATTGGGAAATCATGGTGAGGGGCGAGGGGCGAGGGGCAGGGGAGCAGGGGAGAGAAATAATTTTTCCTATGGTTTTTGTCTTTTATCTATCAATGATTGCCAGTTTGGAGTTGACTGACTTTATCTGCGGCGATCGCATACCAAATTTGACCAAATGTTTTTTGATTAAGTTTCTCACGCCGCTGTTGGGGAAATAGCTGATAAAACTTTTGAACTGTTTGTTCTTTTAGTTGATCTATCGAATAACCCTGCTCCCCAGAGTTAGCTTGCTGTTTCCAGATTTCGTAATCCTGTTGACTATAACTACCTAATTTACGACGAGCCGCTGTACTGAGTTTAGCCTGCTCTATTTTATTCAGCAATTCCTCACCAATGTCGTACCAATCGCTGCGTAAATCCGCATCTTCTGGAGCAGGTTTAAGGCTACGTCCTTGTAGCTCTGGGTGTTTGGTGTGAAATGAATCGTCAACCAGGGTGTTAAAAAACCTGGCTTTAATTCCGAGAGATTGTTGGCGACTCAACAGTTTGTTTGTTTGTTCATCTGAACTGTGGGAAGTATCGGGAGGCTCTTGCACAGGTAGTAGCTGTGTTGAACGCAGCACCGAATTCACCATTGCCCAAGCATTCATGCCAATGAACCCAACCAAGCCAATACCAGCAATTTTGAGAACCCAAGGGCGCAGCCAGCTTAAATAAGACGTAGGAGTGGCAATAACTTGCGTGCTTCCTTTCTGATGGCTGTAGCTTTGCTGAGGTTCGGGTTTTTGCCCGACAAAGTTAACGGTACGTATCTGGGAAATATTGGGTGGTGGAGTAACTGGTGACTGTAAGGCTTGCAGAACTTCTTGGGCAGATTGGTAGCGATCGCTTGGTTTATAAGCCAACATTTTCTGCAACACTGTTTCTAGTTGAGAGCTGACTTTAATCTCTCGCCACAGCCAAGCTCCCCGATAGTTGTCATACAGTTGTTCTGGTTCTTTACCTGTCAATAACACCAATGCAGTCACCGCTAAGGCATACAAGTCGCTACTGGGGAAAACTTGCCCTTGTCGCATTTGTTCTTCTGGAGCATATCCCTGCTTGCCCAACCGCGTCGGAATTTGACCTAGTTGAGTAAACTTGGCAACAGCTGTTGCTGCCACTTTAACTCCACCAAAGTCAATTAGCACTGGTAGCCCGTCAGAGGAGCGCCGAATCAGATTATCTGGGGAAATATCGCGGTGAATTACTCCTTGAGAGTGGATGTACGATAAAACTGGTAATAATTGACATATCAGCCTAGTAACATCTGCTTCGCTCAATCGTGCAGATAACAATTCGGAATAAGTTTGACCTTCTACGTAATCTTGCGCCAAAAACAGACAGGCAGATCCTTCTCCCAACTCTGCTTGGAAAAACTCTCGAAATTTCGGCAGTTGAGGATGGTCAAGTTTATGTAGCGCACCAGCTTCTCGCTCAAATAATTCTTTTGCTTTTTGCAGATTGCGATCGCCTTGAACTTGGGGCGTAAATTCTTTTAGAACACAGCGCTCGTTAAAACGATGGAGATTTTCTACTAAGTATGTGCGTCCAAAACCACCAGCTGCAAGTTGGCTAACAATGCGATAACGCTTTTCTAGAATATGTCCAGAGGGAAGCCATAAAGGTTCACCGCACTGAATACAAAAGCGGCTTCCAATCTGATTTTCGTGTCCTTGAGCGCAATAGAGTTGCACCATACTGAAGAATGAGTTAACTATATTTCAAGGCAGTTGCAACGAAGAGCGAACTTCCAGTATCGTAATCTTAATTTTGTCATTCACGAAATGGGAACAAAGTCACCGGGTGATCGCCGCGTTTCAATTCCTGACTGTACCCCTTGAGGCGCGACTGGAACGCTACTAGCATACCTCTCCACAATCAGTTTTCTAGAGTTGTTTACATCATTGTCTAAGCTTTGAATTTGGGGAACGAGTCTCAGAACTTGGTCAACGAGCTTTAAGATTTCGTGAGCGAGTATAAAAAATTTGTTAATGAGTGTTTGGCACTCTCAGTAGAATGGCACTAAGTTAAGGCGTGAGTGCTTAAGGTTCGTTTGCGCTTTGCTTCCAACCCCAACACTCTAAATTAGAGAACTTACAGGTTGTGTAGGAAAAAACGAGCGAGGTGATAAGCTGAGAAACTCGTGGTTCAGATTCAAGCCTCTGGATGACCAAGTCCAACCTGTTCAAGTGGCGGCACAACCCAGCGCCCAAATCATCCTTCGTTGTGTCCGATGGTATCTCAGCTACCCACTCGTACCGCCAAGTAGCAGAAATGGTGAATGAGCGTGGTATGGATATCCATCACACAAAGGTGTTCCGTTGGGTGCAGGAGCATGGACAAGAATGGCTTTGTTGCATAAATAGTCATGTATGGAGTGAGTGTGTTAGGTGTTGAGGAGTAAAAAAGGTCTACTTCAACAATGCCAAAGCCAGCTAGACAGCAATACCGAATTCGGAACTGGAAAGAGTACAATGCTGCCCTCAAACTGAGGGGTAATCTGACGTTTTGGATAAGTGAAGAGGTGCTAGAGAATTGGTTGAGCAGAGAAGACGGGGCTTCGTGGGGCATCGCTAAATTACACGGATGTGGCAATCGCCACTATGGGAACAATTCAATCGTTGTTTCACTTAGCAGGAAGACAAACACAGGGTTTTTTAGAGTCACTGTTCGAGTTGATGGGTGTGAATTTATCAGTCCCCGACCACAGCACATTGTCACGACGGCTAGGGAAAACTAGAGGTAGAATTACCAATAATCAAGACAGGCTTTTCACGTCATGTAGTAGTGGATTCTACCGGAGTCAAGGTGTACGGGGAAGGAGAGTGGCAAGTAAGACAGCATGGTAGCGCACAGCGGCGAACATGGAGGAAACTGCACCTGGGAGTTGATGAAGCAACAGGGGAAATACTGACTGCGATGGCTAGCACGAATAATGTTAGTGATGGTGCAGCACTGCCAGAGTTACTTCAAAATATTGTTGATGAGATTGAACAAGTAAGTGCAGATGGAGTTTACGACCAACGCTCCTGCTATGATGCCATTGCCGACAAGCAAGCGCGAGCTGCTATTCCACCACGTCAAGGAGCGCGTATCCAAAAACAACTTGATTGTCATGCTCACTCATACTCAAGGGATGAAAATCTCCGACGCATTCATCAAATCGGACGAGCTAAGTGGCAACGCCAGAGCAACTACCACAGGCGCTCAATCGTTGAAAACACTATCTTTCGTCTTAAAAGTCTCTTTGGTGGCAAGCTACGACGACGCTGCTTTGAGCAACAGGCAGTAGAGTTATTCCTTCAGTGTGCAGTGCTTAACCGCATGATTCAAGTGAGCAATCCTGATACCTACAAAGTAGAGCGCTAATTTATCACTTTACAACAGGGGAACAACTCGCTTTTATTGATTCATGCAACAAAGCCCCTTGGAGCTGCTCACAGCCAAGCGTGATGCGCTCTTGAGCCAAACGATTTTTCCGCAAGGCGTTGAATGCATTTCACACTCAAGAGCCTCGTGTCATTAATGTCGATAAAAATGCTGCCTATCCCAAAGCGATTGACGAACTTAAAGACAAAGAAGAACTGTCGCCAGAAGTGGAACTGCGACACAACAAGTATCTGAATAATCGCATTGAACAAGACCATAGATTTATGCAAAGGTTAGTCAAACCTGGCATGGGATTTGGCTCGTTCAACACGGCGAGACGAACGCTAAAAGGTTATGAAATCATCAACCTGTTAAGCAAAGGACTAGTCAAGAAAGTAAAAAAAGGAGCCGTCAATGAACAGGTGAAATTCATAGCTGAAATCTTTGGAGTAGCTGCATATTGTTTCCTTCTTCAAGCAGTTTTCTGTTCTTAATAACTTTTTGCAACACAACCCCTGTGACTGGTGTGAAGATTCCTAAAGATCGCATCGTGCCTATCGGCGCTATGATTACAACCCAAGTTCAAGCTAGGGACACAACATCTCACGCTGCCAAAAGATTTTAATATGAGGAGCCACGATAGATTTAGGATTAGCGCAAAATGGATCTATAGCCTGTCTTTTCCTGTCTAACCTTGACTCATCCACAAACGTCCCAACCTGAAACCGCCAGTGGGCATCAGAAATCCTCGGCGCGTAACAACCAGCAAGAATCTCACTTAAACCGTGCTCGTGCTAGTCTGCGACAAGCGCTGTCTTGGTATTCTCATCTGCGTAGCCACCGCCTTACTCAACCTTCAAACTTAGAGTTGCAAGCAGCGCTGAAACCTGAACTAGAAGTTTTGACCTCCACATTGAACAAGCTAGACCAATCCGTGATTCGGATTGCTGTGTTTGGTCTGGTTAGTCGCGGCAAATCAGCGGTTTTAAATGCCTTGTTGGGACAGAAGATTCTGCAAACTGGACCGCTTAATGGTGTGACTCAGTGGCCTCGTTCCGTACGATGGACACCCAATACCAGTGGTAAAGTGCAGGTAGAGTTGATTGATACGCCTGGATTGGATGAGATCGAGGGTCAAGCACGAGGACAAATGGCGCAGGATGTGGTGCGTCAAGCTGACTTGATTTTGTTTGTGGTAGCTGGTGACATTACGCGAACTGAGTATCAAGCGTTTTGTGAACTGCGGCAAGCTCAGAAGCCTTTGATTTTAGTTTTTAACAAAATTGACCTGTATCCAGACACAGACCGGCAAGCTATTTACCAAAATCTCAGCCAGATAGCTGCTGGTACTCGTGGTCATAGTCAGGTAAAAACAATTGACGTGCTACTTCCTGATGAGATTGTGATGGTTGCGGCAGAACCGGCTCCTCTAGAAGTGCGGGTCGAATGGCTCGATGGTAAAGTTACTTACGAATGGGAAACACCACTGCCGCAGGTGGATGATCTGAAGCAGAAAATGCTTGACATTCTTAACCGGGAGGGGCGATCGCTTTTGGCACTGAATGCTCTGCTCCAAGCACAGGATGCAGAAGTAGCGATCGCTGCCAAAACTATCGAGTTACGCAATACAGCAGCAGAAGACTTGATCTGGCAATATACGAAATACAAAGCTCTGGCAGTCAGTCTCAACCCAATCGCCTTTTTAGATTTACTAGGCGGATTTATAGCAGACTTGGCTTTGATTCGCTCTTTGGCACGCTTGTATGGTTTGCCGATGACGGGCTACGAAGCTGCAAAGTTATTGAAAACAATTCTATTTAGTTCTGGGGGATTATTGCTAGGAGAACTGGGTAGTAGTTTAGTTTTGGGTTTAGGAAAGAGTACAGCAGCGATCGCTAGTGGTGAAAATCCATTTAATTTGTCTGCTTATGCTGGCGCTGCAATTACTCAAGGTGGTATTGCTGGTTATGGAGCCTATTCTGTAGGTCGGGCAGCTCAGGTGTATCTAGAACGCGGTTGTACTTGGGGGCAACTGGGAGCTAGCACAGTGATTCAAGAGATTCTTAATCAGGTAGAACCGAATACCATTCTCTATCGCCTCCGCCAGGAGTTAGGGCAACTGGACTAGCGGTACTGCATTCGGTTAAATTTAACAAACTTAATGAGAAATTTTGTTAAACCTGTTTACACCCCTTTCATTTTGCTATACAATGTGTTTATGTCAAAATGGAAATCTGTGCCAAATTTTTATCGGCAGCACCACTTCCATTATAAAAATAATAACTCAAAACTAGGCGCAATACTGTCAAAAGTAACAAAACTTTAATGACAGCAGTAAATACAATCGGACAAATATTGCCTCTACACTGAAGTAAATTGTTTCCGTGCAGCTTGGGTAATTTGGGTGATCGCCTCTAAATCAGGCGTTGAAGTATTACTATCCATTTCCAGCCATAAAAGGTATTCAATATTCCCAGCTGGTCCTTGCAAGGGCGACCATGTTAAGCCTTTAAATTTCCATCCTAATTGTTGGGCAGCTTGTAATACTTGGAAAATTGCATCAGCTTGATCGTGAGGATCGCGCACAACGCCTTTTTTGCCCACACGCGATCGCCCGACTTCAAACTGTGGCTTCACCAATAACACCGCTTCACGGGGAGGTATCAACAGCTGCCACAAAGCAGGCAGAATTTTAGTCAGGGAAATAAACGACACATCCACTACTGCTAATTCAGCAGGCTGCTCCTCCCCGTACAAATCAGCAGGCTGAAGATAACGCAGATTAGTACGTTCTTTTAAAACAACCCGTGGATCATTGCGTAAGCGCCAGTCAGCTTGTCCGTAGCCGACATCAATACCGTAAACTCGTTTTGCGCCAGCTTGCAGCAGACAGTCTGTGAAGCCACCTGTGGAAATGCCGCCATCTAAACAAACTCGTCCTGCTACAGAAATGACAAAAAATTCCAAAGCTAAGGCAAGTTTTTCACCACCTCTAGAAACGTAGGGAGATCGCTCCTTAATCTGAATCTGCGCTGTTATTTCAACCTCTGTACCAGGTTTGTCAATTACCTGCTGACTTACCATCACTTCACCCGCCTGAATCAGCCGTTGGGCTTGTTGGCGGGAGGAGCATAACTCAAGTTCTACTAATAAGGTGTCGAGACGTTGTTTAGCCATTAAGTTATATTTTGACGCTTTGAGTCACGCGATGCCAAGCGCTAACGCCCGCCGCAGGATGCCCGTCAGCGACTTAGCGTTGCCCTTGGCGTTAGGGCTGTAGGGCAACGCTAAGTTGCTGACGCGCACTGGCGGTCAGTCCGCTAAAGTGGTTGACATCGCCGTAAATTTTATCCCTCAGATAGAATCCTCCACAGTTGACAATCTACCTACTAAGTGGTAGTTTAATTTTATGCAAGAAAGAGTAGATACAGCGGAGCAAATCCTGGATGCAGCCCAAAGCCTGGTACAGACCCGTGGTTATAATGCCTTCAGCTACGCGGATATTTCAGCTCAAGTTGGTATCCGCAAAGCAAGTATCCACTATCATTTCCCTAGCAAGAGTGATCTTGGCAAGGAGGTAGTTGCACGCTACCGCGAGACATTCCGCAAAAAGCGAGACCAGATCGACCGAAAAACTGACGATCCTTGTCTTAAACTCGCTCAATATGTCCAGCTATATCTTGATAGTTTGCAGGACGAGCGGCTGTGCCTATGCGGTATGCTGGCAGCAGACTTCAACACACTGCCCCAAGCAGTTCGTGAGCAAGTCAAGGGTTTCTTTGCGGAGAATGAAGCATGGTTAACCAACGTGCTAACAGATGGTTGTAAAGCGGGGGTAATCCGATGTGATGGATTGGCTGAAGTTGAGGCACAACTTTTGCTGGCAGGACTTCAAGGAGCGATGCTAATGGCGAGGTCTTGTGGCGATATTAAACGGTTTGAAGTAATCGCTCAACGGTTGCTTGCAGTGCTCGTGGTGACAACAGGCTAAATTTTTTCGATAGTAATCTATCTACTAGTAGATATAGGAGTTGTAATTGTGTTTGACAACAAGGTGGTTTTGATAACTGGCGGCGGTACAGGTATCGGCAAAGCAGCAGCAAAAGAGTTCCTCGCTCAGGGAGCAAAAGTAGTGCTTAATGGTCGTCGTCGGCAGGTTTTGGACAAGACAGCATCCGAACTTGATCCATCTGGTAAAAGGATTGCCATTGTTGCAGGTGACATTGGCTTGATTGAGACATCAAAGCAAATGGTTGCTCAAGCACTTGAAGGTTTTGGTAGTGTAGATATCTTGATTAATAACGCCGGAATTTTTAAGCCAACACCGTTCTTAGCTCATACTGAAGACGATTTCAATGCTTACATTAATGCCGTGCTACGGGGGACATTTTTTACATCTCAAGCAGCTATTCCGGAAATGCAGACACGAGGTGGAGGCGCTATTGTCAACGTAGGCTCTATGTGGGCAATTCAAGCAATCGCAGCGACACCATCTAGCGCCTATTCAGCAGCTAAGGCAGGTGTTCACGCTCTAACTCGCAACCTAGCAATTGAATTTGCGAAAGATAATATTCGAGTAAACGCTGTCGCTCCAGCAGTTGTTGAGACACCCGTATACGACACTTTCATGTCACCAGAAGAAGCACGTAGAGTCTTGCCGACATTTAACAGCTTTCATCCTCTAGGGCGTAATGGACAACCGCAGGATGTTGTGGAGGCAATTCTTTACCTTGCAAGCGATCGGGCAAGTTGGGTTACAGGTGTGGTTCTACCAATTGATGGCGGTGTCACTGCCGGACGAAATGCCGCCTAACGTCGGATGTCCCTGCTAATGAGAACTAAAATATTTTTACCAAAGGAAGCGACTTATTTCGTTTTCTAACGTACTACTCCAATCACCAAAACGGATAGGCTTCTGCCAATCAACCGTCTCATCTGGAGTCACTCGGATTAATGCCAATAACTCGGATTGAATTTGATGGATCACATCTTGCTCGGTTGACCTTGAGCGAAGTGCGCCTAATGTGGGGGTATTTTGAGGTGCTACCATATTGAATTGCTCTTGTATCCGATCCAGTTTCACCTGCATTGTGACCCTCCAACAGTCAAATTGCTAACTAATTTAGGAATTCTTTACTTTAGGAGGATGTTAATGATAGCCTGCGGCTTGCAAGGAAAACAGTCGCGCATAGCGTCCGCCAGCCTGTAACAATTCCTCATGGGTTCCCTGCTCTATTAATTCCCCTGCTGTTAAAACCACGATAGTATCTGCCATCCGCACAGTTGAGAAACGGTGGGAAATCAACAGCGCCATCTGGTTCTGGGTAAGCGAACGAAAATGCTCAAAGATTTGCACCTCAGCCTCTGCGTCCATTGCTGCTGTCGGTTCATCTAGCACCAAAATATCGGCTCCAGTTCGCATAAAAGCGCGAGACAAAGCAATTTTCTGCCATTGACCACCAGAAAGCTCCTGTCCTCCTTTAAACCAACGACCTAATTGAGTCTGAAAGCGCTCTGGTAGCTGCTCAATAAATGGTTTCGCCATGCCTTTTTCCGCAGCAATCTGCCAGCGGGAGTTGTCCTCTAGGTGTGACACATCTCCAACACCTATATTTTCGCCGACTGTAAACTGATAGCGGACAAAGTTCTGGAAGATAACACCGATCCGCTGGTGTAAAACATTAATGTCCCATGCTTGTAAATCCAAGACGTCTAGTAAAATGCGTCCGGAATATGACGTGTAGAGCCTGGTCAAAAGATTAATTAAACTTGTATTTCAAGAAAAATTTACACAGCCTCGTCAAAACTTTAATTAAAGTTGTTCTTCCAGAACCATTTTCACCAACGATCGCTAATTTCTTTCCCGGTTTTAGATGCAGCGAGACATTTTTTAAAGCGGGTTGCAGACTACCTGGATACTTAAATGACACATTCTCAAAGTAAATTCCACCTCCAGAAATTAGACCTTTACTAGCCCCACCTCTAGGTTTAGGTATATCCTGCTCTAGAAACTCGTAGAGGTTAGACAAGTACAAATTATCTTCGTACATTCCTCCAATTGAGGTCAGGGTTCCGGAAAAAGTAGTTTGCCCCTGCCGAAAGATCACCAAGTACATCGTCATGTCGCCCAAGGAGATGCGCCCGGCGATCGCTTCCACCACGATCCAAGCATAAGCAACGTAAAAGGCAGCAGTGCTTAATAACCCCAGCAAGTAGCCCCAAACACCCCGGCGAATTGTCAAATTACGGTCTTCGCCGTAAAGTCGATTAAAAATAGCACGGTAGCGTTCTAGGAGCATTGGTCCTAGTTGATATAGCTGCACCTCCTTAGCAAAATCTTCTCTAGCAATCAAGGTTTCTAGGTAATTCTGCTCTCGCGTTTCTGGAGCGCGCCAGCGGAATAAGCGAAAAGCTTCCCCAGCAAAGCGAGTTTCGGCTACAAAAGCAGGTATAGCTGCTGCAACTAGCACTGTTAATGCCCACCCTGAGAACTGTAACAGCAAGCCGCCGTAAGTGATTAAAGAAAGAGCATCCTGAACTAACTTGAATGTGCGGCTTACCAATGAAAGGGGACGACTTGATGCTTCTCGCCGTGCCCTAGTCAATTTGTCATAAAACTCTGAGTCCTCGAAGTGAGTAAGATCTAGTGTCAGTGCTTTCTCTAAAATTAGAGTATTTACTTTCTGACCCAGCAGCACCCGGAGCAAAGACTGGGATATACTGAGTCCCCGCTGGCTGCCTGCTAATAATGCGACCAAAATTGCCTCTATTGCCAGGTAGCCCAAAGCAAGAGAGCGACCGTCCACCCCAGACTGAGAAGCTAAGACAACTTGATCGACAATCAACTTACCGACATAAGCGATCGCTGCTGGCATTAAACCAGCAATCACTGTAAGAATTGCCAGGACTATTGTGAGAGTGTGGCTAGTAGTCCATACCAGTTCCACAGCCCGCCCACTGTACTGAAACACCGCGAACAATTGGCGTAAGCGTTGCCTGCTATGTCGCAGGATTCGTTTGTTGTGTTTCATCAGTCCACAAGTACTAAACAGACTGCGGTTGAGTTACTTCAGCAGTATCCCTCAAAGGAGAACGCCAGCAGAGATAGGCAAGTGGCCCTAGCAGCGGCACTAGCGCTATCAGCCAAAACAATTGGGAATTGCTTAAAAAACCGCGACGCGCCATATCATCGCCAAGTACAGTTGGGAACAACAAGCAGAATAGGCAAAATGCTAAACTCATGCCATTGATAAAGCGATCGCCTTGGAACTGTTGGATAAAATCTTCCCAATCTCCAGCTAATAATCCGTATGCCAATAAGCCAAGCGTAAATACCGCGAGTAAAATACCCGTAGTACGGGAATCCAGCAGCTTTAACAAGCCATCTTTCTGTCCAGTAAACTCTTGATTTGCTTCCCGAAGAGCTAAATAAGGAATTAAACCAATTACACCTGTTCCTAATGATGCTAATGCAAAAGGCCAAAAAGCAATTTTCTGCATTTTGCCATCAATGAACAAAAGACAACTATAAATTAGTATCCAGACACCAATAAGGGAGAATAAGGACAAGATAATTGGGTTAATATCTCCCCACTGAACCGTCAATATTTTTTTAAGTAGTGTCAATGTTTCTGATAGGTGAATCGGCGGCGCTAGCAGCAAGACATAGGCAATAAATCCTGCCCATATTAACCAAAGAGTGATTTTTCTAACCATATTTTTATTTTTTTAGTCGCTTCTAACTTGAGGCTGAAACTGAAGGATTAGCTACTCCTGCCGCACCAATAGCCGCTATTGGTGGACGCACACATAAATAAATTAAAGGACCGAAAAGTGGTATTAGTGCTGTTATCCAGAATAACTGAGGATTTTTTAGATTCCGACGCGCCATGTCATCTCCTAAAAGTGCGGGAAACAATAGGCAAAATAGGCAAAAATCTAAGCTCATTACATTGATAAAGCGGCTATTTTGCCACTGTTGTCCAAAATTTCCCCAGTCGCCATTTAGTAAGCCATAGGTAACTAAAATAACCGTACCTACTAAAAGTGCTACACCAGTTACGCGGGAATCTAAGATTTTGATCAGAATATTCTTTGTAACAGAAAATTATGAATATGATTGTCGCAAAAATAAATCCCCAAGCTGGAGATTTTTTTGTGTCCTGCCATCAATAAATAGTAAGCAACTATAAATCATTGGCCACACACCCATAATATTAAACAGGGATATAACTAGGGGATTAATGCCCTGCCATTGCCCAGTAGAAAGATTTTTAATTAACTCAAACGTATCAGGTTGATTAGGAGGAGCTAGCAGAAATGCATAAACAATAAATCCTAACCATAACGCTGTAAATCCCAGCTTTTTCTTAACATGAATTTTGCTTATAACATTAATCTAGTATTAAATTGTAACAAAATTATATATTCTCACTTGAACTAGCTTCAAGTTTTCAGATAAATAATCGGCGGCTGCTTCCACAGAGGCGATCGCAGTCTCATAATCCATTCGCGTTGGTCCCAACACCCCCACACTGCCCACGGGCACCGTACCCCGGCGATAAGTAGCAGAAATCAACGTGCAGGAGCGGATCGGTTCTAACGGGTTTTCTGCGCCAATCCGCACTATCACCCGTCGTCCTCCAGCCCCCTCTGGTTCAAAGATTAATGGCCATAGTTGGTCTTGTTCTTCTTCCAGCAGCTGGATAATTGTTTGAACTTGGTGCAACTCAGAAAATTCCGGCTGACGCAGTACCTCCGCGACACCACGAATCATAATTTGTGTGGCAGCTGGTGGCTGAGTGCGGCGGCTCAAATCAGTTAGAAAGGTTATTAAAAAATCGCTATAACATTGAAATTCTCGATCTAACTGACTCCAATCAAGAGAGGCTAATTCGCCAAGCGATCGCCCGCGCAGTTGACTATTCAAAAAGTTGGATAAAATTTGCAACTCTCGTTCAACTACCTCTAGATCAGGTGGGTCTTCAGTAGATTTCGGCAAATCCATCAATACCGACTGCGTTTCGTAAGCATCTGTCACCACAATCAGCATCACCCTTCCCGGATCGAGCTGTACCAGCTGGAGATGTCGCAACTGAGCGGTATTATTTTGCGGCATTGTAATCAACGTAATGCAGCCACTAACGGTTGCAAGTATTTGCGCCGCCCCTTGTAGCAACGCTTCCAAGCTCCAATCTTCCCATTTAAGCCGAGCTTGGAGTACGTGTTCTACCTGTCGTGTCAAGACATCAGTTGGTGTAAGCAGCTGATCAACATAAATCCGGTAGCCAGAATCCGAGGGTATCCGTCCCGCAGAAGTATGCGGTTGATAGAGCAATCCAGCTTTTTCTAGTACGCCCATCGCGTTGCGAATTGTAGCAGGGCTGACACAGAGTTTGTACTCATCTACCAAAGCTTTTGAACCCACTGGTTCAGCAGTGGCGATGTAGTGCCGCACTGTTGCCCAAAGGATATGTTGTTGTCGATCAGTAAGCTGCACTTGCATAGCCGATTAAACCTGAAGCGAATTTTAAACAGGTTTGAAAAACTTATTAATTTTATTTACAGAACGAACCCTCTACACTGGTTGAAACAAGTAAGAAGTAGATTCAAATAACACTAGTTAATGTAATGAGGAAAGTAATCGCACTTGTCAGGATAAGTAGCTGCACCGACTCGGTAAAATCTAAAAGTTAAATTTAACCGATTTATCCTGTATTTTCCAGTGAATGTATATTACATAAAGTAACAATTTTTACCAAGTATTAGTTGTTCTTAAAGTCCCTGGTATTGCACAAAGACGATTAGTAATAAACAATCAAGTTAAAGCAAACAACCTTGACGGGTCACGTGCGATTACAAGTGTTGTATTAAGAATAGCAAAAGCAAACAAAAGCTGTAATTTCTAGCTAGCTGTGGGAGCATGAGATGAGGTTAATGTCTAATACTGAGGAACTGTGGGGTCAACTAAGAGGGAGTAGGCATCAATTCCTCCAGCCACATTTTTAACGTTGGTGAATCCCTGATGACTCAACCACTGACACATTTGGGCAGAACGGATGCCGTGGTGACACATAACGAGCGTCTCAGCATCAGGATCAAAACGAGTTTGGATCTGATTAGCCCAGTCAGCAAATTGGCTTAGGGGTAAGATATCAAAGCCTTTAATGTGTGCCAGCACCACTTCTTCCGGTTCGCGCACATCTATTAGTTGTAACTCCTGTGTAGATGCTCTTAAACGGTGGGCGAGTTCTGCCACACTAATTTGGGAGATGGATTGATTGAAAAATTGTGTCATGTTACTGTTACTGGAAAAAGGGGAACTCGGTCTATCTATTGCTAGCATTGCTGGGACGCAATATGGTCTTGAGCAATTTGTTTAAATAATCATGAAGCGACGCTCATTCTTCTCTTTGCTGATAGTCGGTTTAGTCGTGCTGCTGTTAACTAATATTAGCGGCTGTTCTTGGTTAGGGCGGCTAAGCTTGTCTACTCCTCAGACGACTCCAGCAGCAGCTATGTTCGTGCCGAAACAGGCACCAGTAATGGTGTCAATGCTAGTGAATCCAAACCAAATAGATTCACTTGGGCAAGTTGTGCCTCGTGGCGAACGCCGGAAAGTGCGTGCAGAACTAAATAAATTAAAAACAAGTCTGCTAGCTAACACAGGCTTAGATTACCGACGTGATATCCAACCTTGGATAGGTGCGAAATTACATTAGCTGTTACTACATCAGATATTGATCGCGATGCCGCGAATGGGCAGCAAACAGGGTATCTGATGGCGATCGCTACTAAAAATGCTGATAAGAGTCGTGAGTTTCTAGATGTGGTGTTTTCCAAGCGGGCGCTCGCTGGTACAGATTTAGGGTTTGAACAATACAAAGGCATTAAACTAATTTCTGACAATCAGCGTGCAACTCAAAACTCAAACCCAAAGCTCAAAATCTTGTTGGTGCAGTGGTAGGCAATGACTTTGTCCTATTCGCCAATCATCCCAAGGTACTACGAGATGCTATTAATAACGTCCAAGCTCCTGATCTCAGCTTGACTAGTTTTAGCCAATACCAGCAAGCCCTTACCTTGTTGCCACCCCCGCTCAATTGGAGTAAGACTTTTCTAAATCTTGCCAGCCTAAATGCCTGGCAAGGCTTGGAACCAGCAGTCCAAACCTATCAAAGCCAGATCATTGCCCTAGAATTGCAGCCTAAAGGATTACTGGCTGAAACGGCGTTATTAGCAACACCTAGCCAGACTTCTCCTCTTACTCCATTATCTCAGCCTGTTAGAGCATTACAGTACATTCCAGCTACAACGGGCTTGGCAATTTCCGGCTCTGATTTGAGCCGCCTGGAAAATAGCGATTTGAGTCAACTGTGGCAGCAATCAAGCCAAATTTTGGGTGCGGGTGCTTCTGGAAATCCCTTAAAGGATATTCAGGCACGTTGGGGTATAGACTTGCCAAAGGATATCTTTAACTGGGTGCAAGGAGAATACGCCCTGGGACTGCTACCTGATCAGGGTAAAACCACTCCTGATTTAATTTTTTGTAGCAGAAAAGTCAAACGGCGCTGAACAAGGAATTTCCCGTCTAGACGCTTTAGCCCAGCAACAGGGACTGAGCATTACCCCACTATCTGTGGAAAATCAAAAGTTTCTGCTTGGACTCAGGTAACAACAACTCCTACTAGCACCACTGAGATCGCTTTAGAGGCAAAAATTCAAGGTGTGCATACTACAGTCGGAAATTACGAAATTTTTACACCTCAGTTGAAGCGATGGATCAAGCTCTCAAGGCTTCCAAAAACCAGGCTTTGATTGATAGCCCTAAATTTCAAGCCAGCATCGATGCTCTACCTAAACCGAATGCGGGTTATGTTTATCTGGACTGGAAGGATAAGGGGAATTTTAGAGCGCCAGCTACCAATTCTTAAGCTTTTGGAAGTTGCCGGAAAACCATTTTTCAGTAACTTGCGATCGCTAACTGTGAGCACTTACGGCAGCGAGGCAGGATTACTCAAAGGCGGTGTCTTTTTCCGGCTTAATACTTAATTAAACCATTCAACTCCTCACCCCTGATTACTCCAAAGCACCAGAACACTACAAGCGCGATCGCAGCCCAAGTTAACCAGTTTGGTAAGCTCAAGGCTGTTAATAAATTTAAGGGAATTAATACCAATACTTGACTTAGCAGCGTTGCTGTAAACAATAGAAAGATGATTAAGATTAAAGAAGGCATAAAAGTTACGAGTTATCGGCTTGTTTAACGTAGTAGCCAAACACTCCTGCGGCGAAGCGTTGACCTAATCATTATTTAAATTTAGGTTAATTTTTAGTCGTTCATGACGCTAACACTTAGTAACGACACTGGTAACGTTAATATAGATTGTGAAATGTTTTGTCCAACGTGGGTACTTTCTTGTGCTATCTACCCTGCTTGCTGACTTTCGCATCATCTTTGAGCGTGACCCGGCGCGCGTAATTGGCTAGAAGTTTTGTTTTCTACCCCGGCTTGCAAGCGCTCGTGTTCCATCGGGTAGCTCATAAGCTTTATCAGCTTAGATTCCCCTTTATCCCTCGCTTAATCTCCTTTATCAGTCGCTTTTTGACTGGAATTGAAATCCACCCTGGCGCGTTAATTGGACGAGGGTTTTTTATTGACCATGGCATGGGGGTTGTAATTGGCGAAACAGCTATTATAGGAGACTATGCCTTAATTTATCAGGGTGTGACCCTTGGCGGTACAGGTAAAGAAAGCGGCAAACGCCATCCTACTTTAGGCAGTAATGTGGTAGTTGGAGCCGGGGCAAAAGTGTTAGGTAATATCGAGATTGGCAACAATGTCCGGATTGGCGCTGGCTCAGTCGTGCTGCGGAATGTCCCTTCTAATTGCACAGTAGTAGGAGTACCAGGTCGAATTATCTATCGCTCTGGTGTACGGGTTGATCCTCTAGAACACGGAAGCTTGCCCGATTCGGAAGCTGAGGTAATTCGCGCCCTGGTTGACCGAATTGAAGCGCTTGAACAACAGGTGCAAACTCTTCAGCAACCTTCGGAAGTTTGTCTTGTAGTTCAGTCAAATGTATCAAATGGTACATCGGATACCGTAGCCCACGTAGCCTCATGTCAACTTAGAGATAAAGCAATTCAGCAGTTTCTAGACGGTGCTGGAATTTGAAAAGAGGTGAGCTTAGAGTAACAAATTACTCTCACTCTTGGCACTGGAGGACACATCCTAATCTTCATTCCCAACTAAAGCCTGCGAACGAGAATTAAGCCTTTGTCGATACTTGATCTAAGAGTAATTTACGGATTAATCGCTTGAGTAGACCAAGATTGATCGCTGCCGCGGTAATAAATCCATCTATTTTGAGGTTCACCACGCAATTCTAAGTGATCTACCTGCACGGGTTCGAGTAATAGTAGACAAAAATGCGGTAGCGGCTCAACTGGATCGGGCGCTAGTTGCTCAAAAGCAGCAGCATCAGATCTTGCTTCACCAGGGTTAGGCCAAGTGTATTGGATACGCGTTGCATTACTAAGTTCCTGCCAAGTGGTTTGACGGGCTTGCTGTAGTGCTAAGTCTGAGTAGTCCGCTTGTACTAAAGTTAAGGAACCACTGAGGCGGAATTGTTCGCGGGTTTCGGGAAAATACCAGCAAGCCTCTGCCCAAGGCTGCTGCTTAATTTGAGCAACCTTTTGACTACGGGCATCAATGACAAATTTCAACTGATCGCTATCTACAATAAAGCCTCGAAAAACTACAGTGCGATTCCCTGGGCGATTATTTGCTCCAACGGTTGCCAGTTGCACGTAACGTGCGGTGCTGTGTGGATTCCGTTCTAGGGTACTGGCTAATGGCGATCGCCAAGGAGCAGGGGACATGATCAAAATTTGGCTGGCTCAAGGATATCGAAAATGTTGCGATTATCCTAACTAAATGTGCTACTGAAACTATAGGCTAAAGTTCCAGCTTAAAAACATTTTAGGTTACATATATTCTTAAGTTGGCAATTAGATTCTGTAGTTCATTATCCACAGGGGTATTGTCAGAATCAGGCAGTTTGGCTGAAGTAGGTAAACAATGCAAGCTGCCCCGATTTTAGCTTGAGAGTGAACTGATGTTGTGAGTTTAAGTTACACCATAAACCTCTACAAATAGCGCAAATTTCTAAAAATTTCATTTTTTACCTCTATATGTAACATTGCAAATACTGTTGATCTATCGGGGAGCAACGCGTATAGTCTTGATCTGTCCCAGAGCAACAAGACTTTGATCTATGGTTCAAGACCTTAAGCGTGTACACCAGATCAGCTTTCCTGAAACTGCCCCTGCTGCTAATCCGGTATTTTTCAGGACTTATAGCCGTCGCAAATCAGCAGGACGTGAGACATGGGAGGAGGTGTGCGATCGCACGCTCCAAGGATTAATCAGCGTAGGCAAGCTCACGGATGTAGAAGTTGCCTTAATCGAGCGGATGCAACTCCAGATAAAGTCTCTCCCTAGTGGGCGTTGGCTATGGGTTGGTGGCACCGAATGGATTGAAAAAGCAGAGAACTTCTCAGGAGCTTACAACTGCACAAGTACGAATGTATCAGATTGGCGTGCCTTCGGTTTAATGATGGCTTTGGCAATGATGGGTTGCGGTACAGGAGCCGTCCTTGAACCAAAATATATTAATCAACTGCCGCCAATCCGCAATCGCCTTTTGGTAACAGTGCAGGGTGAAATTGGCACTACTCCGGCTGTTCTGCGTCGGGAACAAACGGAAGTTAACATAGATGGCAATAATGTTTCAATTCGGGTTGGAGACAGTCGCCAAGGTTGGGTTACGTCGTATCAAACGCTATTGGAACTCGCTAGTGAGCAGCAGTTTTTGGGTGAAGTAACTGTAAGAATTGATCTCAGCGATATTCGGGGTGCGGGAGAACTCCTCAAAGGCTTTGGCGGCGTTGCTAATCCGGTAAAGTTGCCAGAATTATATGAGCGCTGTGCGTCTATTCTTAACAAAGCCGTAGGACGACAACTTAATTCTGTTGAATGCTGTTTATTAATTGATGAAGCTGCTGTCGTAGTCGTTGCCGGAAATGTCAGAAGATCAGCTGGTATGAGGCAAGGCGATAGTAATGATGAACTATTTGCCAATGCGAAAAGTAACCTCTGGCAACAAGATGAAAGTGGCAACTGGCGGATTGATTCAGAACGGGATGCACTGCGAATGGCAAACCACAGCCGCGTGTTTCATCACAAACCATCGCTCTTAGAGTGCGTGGAGGCTGTTCGTCAACAGTATTATTCTGGCGAGGGAGCTATTCAATGGGCAGGGGAAGCGATCGCCCGCGCAAATGCAGATATTCTATCTACAGACGTATTAAAACGAGAGTTTCTCAAAACTTATGCAACGTCACAAAGAAGTGCTCGTTCTTGGTTGCAAGCTCGCTATTCAGAAATCTCAAGTGAAGAAATAGAACATCGACTTTCAAGATACGCTTTGAATCCATGCGGCGAAATCGTCGGCGCAAATTTTCATTGTAATCTTTCAGAAGTTCATGTTAATCAAATTGACCCACATAATTATCAGGAACAAGAGGAAGCTTTCACAGCTGGCGCGCTGTCTGTTGCAGCTTTGCTGAATCACAGATTCATTGAGGAACGCTACCAAAAATCACGGGAATTAGACCCAATTGTTGGTGTTTCTTTTACAGGTTTATTTGACTTTTTTGTTAATGCCTTCGGAGTTGATTGGCTGCGCTGGTGGCAAGCAGGACGACCTGAAACGTCAGCTGGACTCCTATTTAAACACCAAGAGCAGGAATACTTAAGTCGCTGGAAAAAAATTGTAAATCAAGCTGTTTGGAACTATTGCGATCGCCACAATCTTAAACGCCCTAACCGTTGTACTACTATCCAACCATCAGGGACAAAATCTCTCCTGACTGGTGCATCTCCTGGTTGGCATCCGCCCAAGTCGCAACGTTTTATTCGGCGAATTACATTCCGTAAAAATGACCCCGTAGCCCTAGCTTGTATTGACTACGGCTATAACGTTATTCCATCTCAATCGGACAAAGATGAAAATGGCAATCTCTTAAATAATCCTTTTGATGAGCGGTGTACAGAATGGCTGGTAGAAATTCCTGTTGCTGTATGTTGGGCAGATTTACCTGGTGCTGATCAAATTGACATTAGCAAGTTTAGCGCGATCGCCCAAATGGATTTTTATATGCAAGTGCAGAAGTTCTATGTATCACATAATACCTCTGCTACGATTGAACTGCGTGAAAATGAAATAGAAGCTTTAGGTCATCGCATCTACGAAGCTATCCGAGACGATGAGGGATACATTTCAGCCGCACTACTTGCTAGGTTCGATGCTCATCAAACATTCCCCCGGTTACCGTTTGAACCAGTAACTAAAGAGCAATATGAACAGTTAATGCAGGAAGTAAAAAATCGCCGCCAAATAAGTGACTTTTATACTAGCTTGAGTCGGTATGATTCAAAAGAATTAATCGAGGCTGGTCCTGCGGGTTGTGACTCGGATAAATGTCTGTCTGAACAAATTGTGTAGGAACAACGTGTTAGGAAAAGAGAACTCCTAACTGAAATGCTCGAACAATACCTGTTTAAGCATTTAGATGTAGCAGATTTGACTTTAATCCAGGCATTGGTATGTCTTTGAAAGACACGCTACAATTCCAAAAGTAGTAACAAAGCAGTAGATTTAAAATTTGTATGTTTGTAACTGAACTGACACCGATCTTTAAACAGCTTACCCAGCACCCAATATCATTCTTAGGTGGTTTTTTCTCCGGTATGCTGCGACTCAACCTGTCTGATGAGCCAGCTAGAAGCTGGATGAATCAACAGTTGGGTACTACTTACACTTCTGCAACAACCCAAGACCATAATGGTAAAACTACAGGTCCTCAGTCAATTTCAATTGATTAATTAGCGGCGGAGAAACTAAGGTTAATAAAAGGTTATGTAGCACTTATTTTTTGCAGTTGCTGCTTTCAGGTACTAAGACCTAGACTTTCCCTATTTACGTATTTAACTGCTTGAATTTGAAGACATAGAGGTGAAAATAAAGCGCTAGGAGCAACATTTTTTGTAATCCAGATGACTTTTGATAGACCAATAAATAGGATATAATAGGACAGTATTTATAAGTTCAGTCCTATCACTGGTTGAGTTCTAGACACTACCGCCCTTGTGGTTGCTGCTCCTTAAAATTCATCCTTGGTAAATCAGATGAGACAAAGATTTTCTAGCAATCTCTGATGTCTGTCTTCAAACCTGAACTTTAGCTTCTGTTCAGACTTACGTGATCGACATGACTATTTACGTTGGAAACCTTTCCTACCGCGCCAGTGAAGAAGACTTAAGAGCAGTATTTTCCGACTACGGTACAGTTAAACGAATTGTTCTGCCTACAGACCGTGAAACGGGTCGGATGCGAGGTTTTGCATTTGTTGAAATGAACGAAGATGCCCAAGAAGATGCAGCTATCACTGAATTAGATGGTGCTGAATGGATGGGTCGTCAGCTTAGAGTTAATAAAGCAAAGCCACGTGAGGAAACTACTCGGCGCACCAGTAACGCTGGTGGGATGAAAAGCGAATATTAGGTACATTATCCTGTGGAGAAGTCATCTAGTTTTAGCAGCTATAAGTAGCTGAAAAAAACTAGGGTCAAAAAAAAAGCTTACAAGCGTACATCCGACGAGTTGAGGCAATGTTAGTAACGCCACAACTAGTCGGTGTTTTGCTATCAAACGCCGAGGGAGATACCAGCAGATGATACTCACAAAAACTGGCAACGCTATTACCTAAGCTAAAACAATGCCCTGAATAGACTTAAAGACGCGATCACGTTGCTAATATTAGGTTTTGCTTATTAAATACCTATTTAGATACCAATTATAAATTCCCTCTCTAAGATAGAAAGCAGTACTAGACGTGTCCACTACTTTCACCGCACGCCATTTTGAACATAAGTGCCGTCATTAGCGCCCTACTTGATAGGGAGGATGAAAATGGTTAACGCCGAAACCAACGCTCAGGAGTACGCCCTAGATCGTGATTGTACGACCTTATCTCGTCACGTCTTACAGCAACTTCAGAACTTCTCAGCAGAGGCGCAAGATCTCAGTGCCTTGATGAATCGCATCGCCCTTGCTGGCAAGATCATTGCTCGTCGCCTCAGCCGTGCTGGATTAATGGAAGGTGTCTTGGGATTTACTGGAGACATTAATGTGCAGGGAGAATCCGTTAAAAAGATGGATGTCTATGCAAATGATGTATTCATTTCCGTATTCAAGCAAAGCGGTCTTGTCTGTCGCTTGGCTTCCGAGGAAATGGAGAAACCCTACTATATCCCGGAAAACTGCCCAATAGGTCGCTATACCCTGCTCTATGACCCGATTGACGGCTCTTCCAACACTGATATCAATCTAAATTTGGGTTCGATATTCGCGATTCGGCAACAAGAGGGTCAGGATGCGGATGGTACAGCAAGCGACTTATTACAAGATGGGCGCAAACAAATTGCAGCTGGCTACATACTCTATGGTCCCAGCACTATGCTGGTATATTCCATTGGTAAAGGAGTTCACTCTTTTACGCTTGACCCTAGCTTAGGAGAGTTTATTCTTTCGGATGAAAATATACAGATTCCTAACCATGGTTCGATTTACAGTGTCAATGAAGGTAACTTCTGGCAGTGGGATGAATCAATCCGAGAATACATCCGCTATGTCCACCGCACTGAAGGCTATACCGCTCGGTATGGTGGGGCAATGGTAGGGGATGTCCACCGCATTTTGGTTCAAGGCGGTGTGTTTCTGTACCCTGGCACAGTTAAGCAACCAGAAGGCAAATTGCGCTTGCTTTATGAATCTGCGCCCTTAGCGTTTTTGATTGAGCAAGCAGGAGGCAGATCAAGTACGGGAACTCAGGAAATTTTGGACGTGATACCGGAAAAACTGCACCAGCGGACACCTCTAATTATTGGAAGTAAAGATGATGTGTCCCTAGTCGAGTCTTTTATTCACCAACAGACACAAAGTGAAAAAAGCATAATGGAGCGCTCGCGTGTACTGCAATAAGGAGATAAAAAATTAGCTTAATCCTTCCAGAGAGATTCATTCACAATTAACTAGGAATAAAACAATGACAGACCAAGCAACCAAGCCAAACAATCATTTAATTGAAATTAAAGACTACGGGCAGAGTATCTGGATGGATAACTTAACCCGTGACATGATTCAGTCTGGAGAACTCAAAGCTCTAGTTGAGAATGGCGGTATCTGTGGGATTACCACTAACCCAGCTATTTTTGAAAAAGCGATGATGGGTAACGTGATCTACGATGCGGATATTGAAGCTGGAATTCGCTCCGGGTTGCCGATTTACAAAGTTTACGAGTCGCTGACTTTTGCAGATATTCGTAATGCTTGTGACATCTTGCGACCTGTGTATGAATCATCAAATGGGTTAGATGGTTACGTCAGTATTGAAGTGCCGCCAACAATCGCTGATGATACCCAAGCAACAATTGAGGAAGCTCGACGCTACTACCAGGAAATCGGTCGGGAAAACGTGATGATCAAAATTCCTGGTACGACAGCAGGTTTGCCAGCAGTAGAGCAGGTAATCAGCGAAGGAATTAATGTTAATGTGACTTTGCTATTTTCGGTTGATAGCTACATTGAGACAGCTTGGGCTTACATTCGCGGTTTAGAGAAACGCTTAGAGTCAGGCAAGGACGTTAGTAAAAGTGCCTCAGTAGCAAGTTTCTTCCTCAGCCGGATTGATAGCAACATTGACAAGCGCATTGATGCCAAACTCAAAAAGGTGTTGATGATCTCAACGTAGAAGCAAAGTTACAGGCTGTTAAAGGTAAAGTAGCGATCGCCAACGCCAAAATTGCTTACCAAAAATATAAAGAGATTTGCAATAGCGATCGCTGGCAAGCATTAGCGGCAAAAGGGGCAAAAGTCCAGCGGCTACTTTGGGCTAGCACTAGCACTAAAGACCCCAGCTACAGCGACGTTATGTATGTCGATGAGTTGGTTGGTCCCGACACTGTAAACACTTTGCCACCCAACACGATTGAAGCCTGTGCCGATCACTGCGATCCGCGATCGCGCGTTGAAACTGGGGTAGAAGAAGCTGAGCGGCTGATTGCAAGTCTCAAAGATCCAGATATCAACATCAACATAGATGAAGTGATGGATGAACTCCTTGTAGAAGGAATTGAGAAATTCGTTCAGCCTTTCCAATCGCTGATGAACTCCTTAGAAGAGAAAGTAAATCAGTTGTCACCAGTCTAATAAAGGGTCAGGGAGTAGGGCTTAGGGATGCATAGATAAATATAGTTGGTTCTCCCTAGCTCCTAGCTCCCGCTGCCAGATTAAGTGAAAGGTCAAAACTTACCCTTTAAACAACTATGGTCACGCTGCTAGAAAATCCCCTGCGCGTAGGGTTACAACAGCAACGGATGCCCGAACCCCAAATTATAGTTATCTTTGGTGCTTCGGGAGATCTTACCCAACGCAAACTAGTACCAGCGCTCTACAAATTGAGATGGGAACGACGCATTCCCCCAGAAACCAGTATTGTCGGCGTGGCACGTCGAGAATGGAGTGACGACTACTTCCGGGAACAGATGCGTGAGGGCATCGAGCAGTTTTCTGATGGTATCGGTTCGGAGGAAATGTGGCAAGACTTTGCCAATGGTCTCTTCTATTGCTCTGGTGATATTGACAATCCAGCAAGCTACCAAAAGCTGAAAGAGTTATTGAGCGAGCTAGATGGGAAGCGATCTACGCGGGGAAACCGGATGTTCTACCTCTCGGTAGCCCCAAAGTTCTTTCCGGAGGCAATCCAGCAGTTAGGGGCGGCAGAAATGTTAGACAACCCGCTGAAAACTCGCCTAGTGATTGAAAAACCTTTTGGTCGGGACTTGGGTTCGGCACGAGAGTTAAACCAAGTAGTACAGAAAGTTTGCCAAGAAGAGCAAGTTTACCGAATTGACCACTATCTGGGTAAAGAAACGGTTCAAAATCTCCTCGTCTTTCGCTTTGCTAATGCAATTTTTGAACCTCTGTGGAATCGTCAGTTTGTTGACCACGTACAGATTACTGTTGCCGAGACGGTAGGAGTTGAGGAGCGAGCCGGGTACTACGAAACTGCAGGCGCACTGCGAGATATGTTGCAGAACCACTTGATGCAACTTTTTGCCCTAACTGCAATGGAGCCGCCCAACGCGCTGGATGCAGACAGTATCCGCACAGAGAAAGTAAAAGTACTCCAAGCCACTCACCTAGCAGATATCCAGAATCTGGAGCGTTCAGCAGTGCGTGGTCAGTACAGTGCTGGCTGGATGAAGGGTAAATCGGTGCCAGGGTATCGAGATGAGCCAGGAGTTGATCCCAACTCTACGACATCTACCTACGTGGCAATGAAGTTTCTGATTGATAACTGGCGCTGGCAGGGCGTTCCCTTCTACCTGCGTACTGGCAAACGACTGCCGAAAAAAGTAAGTGAAATTCCAATCCATTTCCGCCAAGTTCCGCATCTAATTTTCCAATCTGCTGCTCAACAGGTGAATGCCAATATTCTAGCGATGCGGATTCAGCCGAATGAGGGGATTTCACTTCGCTTTGAAGTGAAAATGCCGGGACCAGAGTTACGCACCCGTTCGGTTGATATGGATTTTAGTTATGGTTCGTTTGGCATTCGAGCGGCTGCGGATGCTTATGATCGCCTCTTGATCGATTGCATGATCGGTGACCAAACTTTGTTCACACGGGCTGATGAAGTTGAAGCCGCTTGGCGAGTAGTGACTCCAGCACTTGCTGTTTGGGATGCACCAGCAGATCCAACATCCATTCCTCAGTATGAAGCTGGAACCTGGGAACCTACGGAAGCCGAACTCCTGATTAACCAGGATGGTCGCCGCTGGCGCAGACTTTAAAAATAATTTTGAGTTTTGAGTTTTGAGTTTTGAATTAAAGAAAACAGATTTGAATTATGAATTGAAGAAAAATTTTAATTCAGCGTTGTCTGGATTCATGACTCAAAATCTCTACTTTACTTAACTCAAAGCTCAAACCTCTCTTTACTCTACTTAACTCAAAACTCAAAATTACTTATGCCAACCCAATCTGCTCCAATTGTCTCACTTCAAGCTCCAAAAGATGTTTCGCTCAGTGAAATTGAGGCGGAACTCAGTAAGATTTGGCAAAGTTACGGCGTTGCTGCTACACGGGCGACGACGTTTAGTTTAGTGGTTTACGAACCGGAAGAAACTCAACAATTGTTAGCTGCTTTACGCTTTTATAGTGGTCCAATTGATGGCATCCCCGGACCGCGGACAGAAGTGGCGCTGCGGGAAGCGCAGAAAGCTTATGGGCTATCTGTGACTGGGAAGGCGACGGCTGAAACGCTAGCGCGACTGCGGGCAGAATTTGCCAAACGTCTTGGCAATAGTGCTAATGGTGGGGACAACAGCATAAATAATATGTCCTATGCCTCAGATACCAAAAGTCCTGCTGTAGCAGATGCGATCGCTAGTCGTAATCCCTGTCGTATTATTGCTCTTTGTCCAGTAGCTGGAGAAGATGAGGGCGTAACGGCTCAAGTTTCTGCCTATTGTCCGATCCAAAAGCAATCGTCAACTACACTTGTTTGCTGCGAATATGTCACCCTTAGAGGAACCGTCGCCGCCTTAGAACGAGTAGGTGGCATAATTCCCGCTCTATTAATTGGTGGTCTGCCGAAGTTTCTGTGGTGGAAGGCAACACCAGACCCTAACCACAGCTTGTTCAAGCGGCTGGCAGTAGTATGTAATTCCGTCATTCTTGACTCCAGCGACTTTACTGAAACAGAGGCTGACTTGCTGAAATTGCAAGAGCTACTAGAGATGGGTACGCCAATTGCTGATCTCAACTGGCGTCGCTTGTCTGCCTGGCAGGAGTTGACTGCCGAAGTTTTCGACCCGCCACAGCGTCGCGCTGCTCTGAGTGAAGTTGACCGAGTGACGATTGATTACGAAAAAGGCAATCCCGCTCAAGCACTAATGTTTTTGGGTTGGCTGGCGAGTCGCTTGCAGTGGCATCCAGTTTCCTATCAACAAGAAGATGGAGACTACAATATCAAGCGTATACACTTCGTTACCGCAGAACAGCGCCCAGTTGAAGCAGAATTGGCACGAGTCCCAACAGCTGATTCAGGTGAGATTCCAGGCGACTTAGTTGCCTTGCGTCTGACCTCAACCAATGAGTCGGCAGACTGTTGTACCGTTCTGTGTTCCGAAACGGGTGGTTGTATGCGGATGGAAGCGGGTGGTGGTGCTCAGTCCTGTCGATTTGAGCAGGTAACTTCACTTTCCGACCAAAATGCGGAAGTCTTGCTGAGTCAGCAGTTGCAACGCTGGGGTCCGGAGCCTCTCTATGAAGAAAGCCTCGCGGTCACGGCTCAAGTTATGCGATTGAGTCCGCCTGCTGCTTAAAACTGCTTGCTTGTCTACTGATATTTTGCCCGGATTCAGGCATAGATTCTAGCTGAAGTCAGTTGAGAGTAGTAAGTACTTGGCTGACTTTAGCTGATCGTGGTGGTGTAAGTTACGATCAGAAAACTAACTTGGTTTGGGCTACATTCCACATCTATTAGTCCTGATATAATTGACCGCACCTTGACCACAACTGATCCCAATCCCCAAATTCTCGAACGCTTGCTGCAAAGCGTTGATAGAACAGTCGGCACTGCTGGTAATGTTGCCAATACTGCTGTACAACAATGTTGCCAATACTGCTGTACAACCTGGAGGCATGGTAGATCGAACCGTGGGAACAGTTGGTCAAACAGTGAACAACGTTGCTCAGCCAGGAGGCTTACTCAGTCAGACAGTTAACACAGTTGGTCAGACTGTACAGACTACAATTGGCTCTACGGGCAACATTGTTGAAAACACCTTGGATAATACGGGCAAGGTAATTAATCAAAGAACAGTGGCAAGTCTCACAAATTTACCGGTGGTAAGTGAAACTAGAAACAGTGCAGGTCTGGTTGTGCGTCGTGTCAGAGACAGGTCTGGTGCAATAATTGAATACACGTTAAACTCTGGCAAAATCACCAATCCGCGTGTTATTCAGCCAGCACCGAGACGTTAATGGCTCCAATTTCGCTGTTGAGCAGTGCTGCTAACAGTATTACAACAGTAAATTTCATATGGTAGTGGTTGCAGGAGAACGTAGCGGGGTGGGCAAAACGACTGTTACGCTTGCCCTGCTAGCGTCTTTGTGCCGTCGTCAGCATTTGGTGCAATCTTTCAAGGTTGGTCCAGATTATATCGACCCGATGTTTCATCAGCACGTTACAGGACGGGCTTGTCGAAATTTAGACCCGGTACTGACATCTGAGACTTATATTCAACAATGTTTTGCTCGTCATACCCAAGGGATAGATTATGCCTTAGTTGAAGGCGTGATGGGGCTATTTGATGGGGCTAGTGGTAAGGATGATTGGGCAAGTACGGCTCATATTGCGCGGCTGCTCGATTTGCCAGTTCTATTAGTGCTCGATTGTAGTCGCTTGTCTCGCTCGGTGGCAGCGATCGCTCATGGTTATCGCTCGTTCGATCCGCGAGTTAGACTAGCTGGTGTAGTGCTGAACCGCGTCGGCAGCGATCGCCATTTGGAACTCCTTAAAGATGCCCTAGAACCACTACAATTACCAATTCTAGGTATTCTGCGGCGGCAGGATAACATTACAATTCCTGATCGGCATTTAGGCTTAGTACCTACAGCAGAAATTAGCCAACTAGACACCTTAATAGATCGTCTGGCAATTTTAGGTGACACCTGCTTCGACTGGGAACACCTACTGCCACTCTTAAAATTAAAATCTTCCCCTACTCCCCCTACTCCCCCTACTCCCCCTACTCCCCTCCGCCTAGCAGTTGCCCGTGATCGCGCTTTTAGTTTCTACTACCAAGACAATTTCGATATACTGACAGCACTTGGGGCAGAGCTAGTTTTTTGGAGTCCACTTGCCGACTCTGGCTTACCCAAAAACATTCAGGGGTTGTATTTTGGCGGTGGTTTTCCAGAAGTTTTTGCCCAACAGCTAGCAGAAAACCACCTAGCTCTTGAGGCTGTTCGAGCAGCGCTCCAGGTAGGAATACCAACTTATGCGGAGTGTGGTGGGCTAATGTATCTATCGCAGCAGATTGTTGATTTTGCTGGTCAGTCTTGGTCAATGGTGGGAGCTATAGCTACAACTGCTGTTATGGGTTTACATCTAACACTAGGTTATCGCCAAGCAACTGCTCTGCAAAATAGCTCATTACTTAGTGCTGGCTCCGTTGTGTGGGGACATGAGTTTCATCGATCACATTTATCTACAACGCCGACACATCCTTTGTTTCAAGTCCGAGGATATGACTCGGTATCGCCAATAATATTAGAAGGATGGCGATCGCATAATATTCATGCTTCCTACATTCATCTTCATTTCGGTGAGCAATCACATATTCCAGAGCGGTTTTTGCAGTATTGCCGACAGTTTTGTGAATCTTCTAGGGTAGAGTCGTAAGATAAAGTGCGATGTCTGCATCAGGTGCCTACGCGCTCTATAAGTTTTTATCTCGTGAAAGTGAAGCAACACTCTTAGCGCATTGCCCCATTAGCAGCTTTGGAGAAACGGCGGAGAGTCGCCCGTAAGTATTTTTTTTGGGCTAGAGTATGCAACACAATAGAAGCTAAAAAGGTATAAGATAACCAAAAATGTGAGCTTCTAGCTAAATCAACTACTTGCTTATTCTCGGCAAATAAGCGTGGTAGAGCAACATTAGTGCCTAAGACGATTACATCATAGCCAGCAGAGTTGGAAAAAAAATAGCCGCTTAAGGGAACTAGCAGCATAAAGCAGTACAGAGCCGAGTGTAAGGCAAAAGTTTGCCACCAATTTTTTGGGCGCTTAGGCTGTCGTCGCCTATATTTATATTGGAGAACACGCAGCAGCACAAAGATCCTGGCTAGCAACAAACTCATCACAATTACGCCAATGGTTTTGTGGAAGTCGTACAAAGAGTCGCGATACGAAACTTCTCTTGGCAGGTCAGCCATATAAGCGCCACCCACGAACAGCAATAAGTAGAAAGTTGTGGTAGTGCGTCAAATGATGGTGGGATAAGTAACGAGCTCATGCCAAGTCCAAGACTGTAGCGTTAATCCTGCTCGTTGAGCCGCTGTAGTCTTCAATCGACTATGTTGCCAAATCCAGTTGAAATAACTCACCACTAACCGCGTCGTCACCTTGGTTTGCTCCCACACCTTGCCAAACTTATTCTGTTTGCGATGCCATCGTCCGATTTGTTGTCTAACAATGCCATTCGTTCTCTCCAATCGTTGTGTCTTGTCTTTACCAATGTAGTGAAGGATTTCAGGAGGTAGGACTCGTTCGTAGCCTCCCCAATCATCGCTATTGAACCGTTTGCAGGCGGTTTTCCCTTCACTACTGATGACTAATTCCGATTGGCAATTCATCGGTGTGTTTTCCCACTCTTGCTGCCAAAATCAGTCCACTTGAATCAGCTAAACTAATTGCAATCCAACAATCACCTACCTCTAGCTCCTCTGGGAGGCATTGCTTCTGTTTTTTGAAACAAACGACCACAGTTCATCCGCACTCACTTCCTCGGTTCGCACCGCTTGAACTTCAGCGTTAGCACCAACTGCGCCTGCTGGCTGGCGGCACGAAACAATGCTCACCACTGTGTTGTATGCGAGTCCTGTCGTCCGGCTAATCCCTCTGAAACTGCTGCCTTCACTGTGCGCCTGGAGTACTTGCCGAACCTGTTCTTGAGTGCGACGGGCGGCGTTGCAAAATAGAAGAATGATGCAATGTTCACTGTCAATCTAACCAAACCGTCAAGAACGGACGACGCAACGGTAAAACAAAGCTACCTTTGCCGCAGTTGTGACCGTCAATTTCGCGAAACTCACACATTTCAAGGCTATCCCCCAGAAGTCAAAGAATATTGCTTGAAACTCTATCTCAATGGCATGGGTTTCCGAGCTATCGAACGAGTCACAGGCGTGTGTCATAACACTGTGATCAACTGGGTCAAACAAGCTGACCAGGCGCTACCGGATGAAGATTATGAAATTCCCGAATCGACCCAAGTGGATGAACTCCAAACCTTTGTTGGCTCAAAAAAGTCAAAGTCTGGCTTTGGATTGCCGTGAATTCCAAAGCTCCGGGCATTCTTAAGTGGGTGGTAGGTGACCGTTCTTTAGCGACGTTTCGATTGCTCTGGCTGATGATTCGAGGTTGGAGAAGCTTTTTGTACATTACCGATGGCTATCCAGTTTATCCCCGTTTGATTAACGATTGTGACCATCTTGTCAGCAAAACAGCAATGACTCGTTTTGAAGGAGAGAACAGTCGATTACGGCACTATCTTGCGCGATTGCATCGCAAGACCTTTTGCTATTCAAGTCAATTGAGATGCTAGAAGCATCGATTCGTTTGTTAATTTACTATTTGAAGTATCGACAAGTGCCTTCTTTAAGGTGAATCATTCATTCTCTGTGCAACGCCGACGTGGCGATGGTAATACAAGGTGTCAAACCGTTCATTGAACGTTTGCTTGCATTGCGAGCAGAAATAGCGTTGGCTGCCATTCGGGAGCTTTACCATGTTTATGGGTGCGGGAACCACAGAACCGACATTCCATAGTTCAGGACTGAGAGTAGATGCACTTCTACTTTACCTAACCCACCATGATTTGATGCACTATCAAAGTTGTCATGATCCAGTGCAGAGACCATAAACGCTGAGCGGCTGTTTTCTTTTTTACTTTCTTCTCTGGTTTCAGCGGTCTACGCTGGCTAACTGTCATTTGAGTTGCTGTTGAGTTTGTGATTTTTAGTCTGATTCCCAAATGTGACATCAATATGTCAAGTTGCTGCGCTCCAATTCATAATTGCGTAGGCAGCGATCGCCATTTGGAACTCCTTAAAGATGCTTTAGAACCACTACAATTACAAATTGTAGGCATTCTGCGGCGGCAAGATAACATTACAATTCCTGATCGTGGCATTTAGGCTTAGTACCTACAGCAGAAATTAGCCAACTAAACACTTCAATAGACCAACTGGCAACTTTAGGTGATACTTGCTTTGATTGGGAACACCTACTACTACTTTTGAAAACAGGAGACAAGAGACAGTTACTAATTACGGTTGTGTTGCAAAAAGTTATTAAGAACAGAAAACTGCTTGAAGAAGGAAACAATTATGCAGCTACTCCAAAGATTTCAGCTATGAATTTCACCTGTTCATTGACGGCTCCTTTTTTTACTTTCTTGACTAGTCCTTTGCTTAACAGGTTGATGATTTCGCACCTTTTAGCGTTCGTCTCGCCGTGTTGAACAGGCAAATCCCATGCCAGGTTTGACTAACCTTTGAATAAATCTATGGTCTTGTTCAATGATTATTCAGATACTTGTTGTGTCGCAGTTCCACTTCTGGCGACAGTTCTTCTTTGTCTTTAAGTTCGTCAATCGCTTTGGGATAGGCAGCATTTTTATCGACATTAATGACACGAGGCTCTTGAGTGTGAAATGCTCAACGCCTTGCGGAAAAATCGTTGGCTCAAGAGCGCATCACGCTTGGCTGTGAGCAGAGCCAAGGTGTTTCCATCTGAATCTACTGCCCGATACAAGTTAGCTATAGTCAGTAGTGTTAGGACGTAGCATCTTTAAGAACAGATTCTATGGTTTGCCGAAGGGAGCCAGAGCTAGATAAACCCAGAACTCCGACTTTTAAGCCAAGCCCAACACTTCCTCAATCCGATTGAGGTCTGGAGAATAAGGGGGCAAGTAGAACAGGCGACAACAGACTCAATCAGAGCCTCAATGCGCCCACCATGATGGAATGTAGCGTTATCGAGAATCACCACCTGTCTGGTTCCAGCACAGGCACTAAGCAGGTTTCGAAGGCAAGTCTCGAACATGATACCGGTTACAAGCACCTTCCAGCGTGAAGGGTGCCATGAGTTGACGTTGGCAGTAAGCTGCAATCATGTTGACTCGCCCGCTTCGTCCGGACTTTGGTGCCTCAAAGCGCACTCCGCGCTTCAGCACCAGCCGTAGCCATAATCATCGCGTTCGTCCATCCCAGTTCATCCACATATATCCGTTGTGCCAGGGGAATGTCTGCCAGTTGAGCTACGTAGGTGGCACGTTTGGCTGCATTCCGTTCGCGGTAGCCGTACGTCTTTTTTTCTCAAGCCGATTTTGTCCAATGCTCGTGAGATGGTTCGAGCGCTGATATTACCTTCCCACAGCGCTGCCATCTCGGCTTGTGTTTCTCCCCATGCAGTTTGGCAAACTGAGTGAATTTGTCCCAATCCGTGATTTTGTCGGCTGTGCGATGGGGGCGATTCGACTTTGCCTGGTAGTCTCCGGTCTCAGCCTGCTGCTTCAGCCACAAGTCAATTGTGTTGCGACTGAGTTGGAACACTTGAGCCGCTTCCTTTTCTTCATCCCATCTAGCTCCATTGCTTGAATGACTTTTTGACGCAGGTCGTAGCTATGAGGTTTTGACATCAACTGGTCGGGAGCTTGAATTAGGCTTCCTTCAGTCTATGTCCTATAAGTCTTGGCGACCGCTATATCTATCCTTGCCTTTGACCTTGATATAAGTTTCGTCCACTCTCCAAGAATCATTGGTCGGGCGCAGATGTGGTCGGCATCGCCTGTCTAATTCTTGTCCATACTCCTGCACCCAACGGAACACCTTTGTGTGATCGATATCCATACCACGCTCATTCACCATTTCTGCTACTTGGCGGTACGAGAGTGGGTAGCTGAGATACCATCGGACACAACGAAGGATGATTTGGGCGCTGGGTTGTGCCGCCACTTGAACAGGTTGGACTTGGTCATCCAGAGGCTTGAATCTGAACCACGAGCTTCTCAGCTTATCACCTCGCTCGTTTTTTCCTACACAACCGCAAAAGCAGTCTTTGTTCTCACGCAGTTTTTGCAACACAACCGCATACCTTCGCTGACGGAACGTAGCAGTTTTTTCACCCGTACTCGTTCGCCAATGCGATATAGGCACATCAGTGCATCTACTGTCAAATGTGTACCTACTTCAATCAAGATTACCACTCGGACTTTAGGAAATGTTGCGATTGTACCCTGACGAGAATCTGGGTAGCCAAAAACTCTGGCATTTGCTTTGGAGTCTGGTACATCCAGCACGGTTCCGTCTATTGCCATCACCTGCCGTCCTAAGAGAAATGCTCCAGGAGTTTTGTTTGTAGCTAAAGGGCGTGCTACTCGCTCAAATAACTGGCTCATTACCTGGTTTCCCACCCGTTAGTCTGGCTTCGCTAATTGAGGCGCTGTTTGGTACTCGCCAGTACTTCCCTAGTTTTGTCCACTCTCTACTTAACCCATTGACCAGATTCTTCAACACGCTTGCCATCGAATCATTTGACCACAGGCTCATAGCAATCACTAGACAAACCACTAGGCTCGATGGTAGTTTCCGCTTACGCTCTTCTCGTGCTTGTGTATTCCCAATAGTCTGTTCAATCACATCAATCGGTATGGCAGTTTCTATTGCTTTGAACACATGGCTTGATTCAATCACTAGCGAAATTAAGGAAAATTCTTTGAGCTGCATTTGCTCCTAGCTATCCCAGACAACATTTTTTACCTGATTCTAGCCTTAACCGAGAGGTATTCGACCCCCATGACTCGGTTGTCGGACAGGTGATAAAGCTGTGTTATTGGCGACAGTAGATCACTTATCTGAGGAGCATTTGCTGACTGAGGTAGAGTTCGCAAAACAGTTACGGCAATTTCTCTAATGCAGTTGCAGCAAGTATTAGAAATACCTTTGATAGAAATTTTGCTAGGTCTGCTACTTGGAGAACAGGAGCAGTACCAGTGGCAGGCTAGCGGGAAATTTTACAACGAGGCAGGAAAAATATGGTTGAGGCTTGAACTTGCACAGGCGAAACATCATGCTTTGTCGCGCTCCAAAATCGGAAAGTAAAGAGATGGCGCTTATTGCCATCTCCTTTCCCCTATAACTGCATCGTACAAACTTAATGTAGAGCTAGGGCTGAATAACTATGGCATCACCAATAGGGCGCTCTCCTGTAGTATCAGATGGACGATTGACAAGTCGTTCGCCGATTGTCATAGTCGTAGAACCACCACCGTCAAGGTTAACAGCATCTACTGCTCCTAGTGAACGCATAATCTGCGCGCTTTCCTTGAAGCTTGCGCCAACACTCCATCCAGGTCGCCGCCCATCAACCGTAACGAAAAGTAGTTTTCCCTTAGCATTTATCCCAACCAGTGTTCGAGGATTGCGTCGGACTCCAAATCTGTAGTAGAACTCTGGATTTTCCTGCCAGTTAAAACCTTCAGCGGCAACCGCTATTTCAATAGCACCATTACGCAGCAAACGGGGACCACCGTTGACCACTCCTAAAGCCTGATTAATTGGTAATGCTTGACCATTAGCCAAAACACGAGTTTTAATATCAATTTTAGCGCCTAGCTGTGCGTGAGCTTGCAGCCACTTAGCTGCATTACCTGTACCACACAAAACTGAACCATTACTAGGAATTTGCCCTCCACACTGATTACGTAGTTTGATTACTCGGTCTGATGTATTAAGTACGGCTTCTATTCCTTCCCCAGGTTCGCTGCGTAGACCAAATGCTGGCGTGAATTGGATTAGCTCACTGGCATCTGTACAGGTGAAGTCGTGCTTAGGTTTTTGAGTAGGGATATCTGCGCCTACACCGCCACATCCTCGAATTAACCCTGGCTTGCGATTTAGCCCATCAATCTTACGTATTTTACCATCGGTTGTAGTCACAGTCTGTTGAGATGTGAGAGCGGCTATGTGAGCGTTTCTACCGGAACGGTAAGGGAGAACGAGACTTGTCCGCCCATTCACTGCCTCGCTTACAAGGACTCCATTAATCATAGAGATACCTGCAAGATCTCCTGGTGTTCCATCAGTTGGTCCGATAACAAAGTACCCTCCGTTTACTGCTGCTAGAGCTTTTGTCCGGGCAGCGATGCTAGTCAGCAGTTCAGTACCGGGGACAAACCTCGTAGCCAGTTTAGGAGCAAGCGTTCCTTTAAACAGGTCAGGATTAACCTCCAACACATTCACAACCCACGGACCCGTCGTTCTTCCGCCATCCTCACCAGAATAAACAACTCTCGACCCCGCATATCCAGCCGCTACCAGCTGCTCCTGCAAATTAATCGCCTTGGTCTCTGAGCTAAAATAGCCAATACGAACGAGATAACCAAGTGGACCACGTTTGAGGTCGTTATTGCGTACTTGCTTGAAGATAGTTTTAATCCGAGCCTGGTAACCTTTAGCGCTTAAAGACTTAGCGACAGCTTGAGCCGCTTCAAGGGTTGCTTCAAAGGCAACATCTACTATGTAAAAGTTGCTGTTAGAGCGTTCGCCTCTGACAATGACTGTGTGGGTAACACCGAATGCTACAGATGTTGATGTCCGCAGTTCAGGAAGATTGGGCTGACCTAGAGGAAGTGACTTGTTGCCTATAGTTTCAAGCATTTGCTCTGATTCCTCAGCCTCTTCAGGTAAGAGTTCGGCTACTGCCACTCCTATAAAGGTAGGTGCTGCTAAAAATAGAGTTACAAAAGACGCGCCGAAAAAACTACCTTTCCACTTCATCAATCTTTTTCCTTTGTAACTAGATATCTCAGTTAACTGCACCAAAAATCCCTTTCTCTCAAAACTGTGAATGAGTATCTAGTTGCATAATTAGGGTGCAGCCTACAAAGTGTCTAGTTAACCGTATGTTCTTTACCACTTCAGATTGAGTGTTGAGCTTTAACTACTGCTTATGGGTGCTTAAACTTCTAGTTAAACTAGGGTTAAGTGCTACTTAGGAGTGTCTTGTAATATATTGTTAAGGCTGATTAGGTGAAATAACAAATTGCCTCAATCTTAAAGTGGTTAACAAAATATTCGTGCCTCAGTCTTTAGATCCTATATCCCTTAAACCATGCTTGGAGACATTACCAACCAATCTTTGCTTTTATCTCTCGGTAGGAGGGGCGGTAGTCAGCAAAAAAGGCGTGGGGTGCATCTGGATAAACAATGATTTTGGATTTACTGCTGCTGGACTTCAAGCGATCGCGCAGCTGATTCACGGTTTCTAGGGGAATGCCTATATCCTTACCGCCATAAAGACCAAGTACAGGAACTTTCAAACCAGATGCAACATCGACGGGATGCTTAGGGGTAAGTTTGGTAACATTCCCAACCAGTCGCCCGTACCAAGCAACACCTGCTTTGACATTGGATTATGTGCTGTGTTACCACCGCGCCCAGTTAAGAAACTCATCCCACGCTGTATCTGCGGCGAAGGCTATGTTTGAACTGCTGTAACTGCTATCAGGAACAATACCTGCGGGTGAGAAGTAAATGGATAGACCAGTACCGCGTTGATTGATAGAAGAATAATTCTGGATAATCGCACTGTGTTAATCTTTGAGATTTGTCTTGGGTGTTGTGCGGATGCTTACTGTTATACTCATGTCTCTAATGAAATTGGCAATAAGAGTACCTAAATCGCGTTAATCGGTATCCTCAAAGTAAGCAGAGTTGGCTCTATGAGTTGATAAGCGACTGCGATCATAACTTGTGGAGCTATTCATAATCGTAGTTGCAAATTGGCTAATAGTTGCCGACAAGTTATTAGGATTGCTGCTCCTTAGACTAACTAAATTAATAGCTGATAATGTCTCCTCAGTCCCATTATTTCCGATGGAACTATAATGCTGTCCATAGCGGTTTACAATAGTATTACCCAGCTGCATTGCTGTCATTGTAGAATTAGTAGTCAAATCAGACAAAACTGTAGAATAATTCCATCCTATTCCTGGTATAACCTCTTGTGAACCTACGAGAACCGAAGCATTGTTTCTAATTTGATGGGCAAATTCAGTCATACCCATTAAACAAGCATCGGCACCTACTAAGTCAATGTTTCTGGAAAGACCAGCGAGGACGCTACTGGTTTCGCTGACAGTAAGGCTGTCATTGGTGATATCGTCATAGGCTACGCTAAACCCAGAGCCGTGTCCCCATAGTACCAGGGCATAATTATTGGCTTGATAGTTTGTCATACCCCAATTGACAAAATTGCTCAGGACATTGGCATCACCCATGTTCGCCTCACCGACGCTGGTTCCCCAATTCAGACCAGGCGTATCCCCTTGCCTGATAATTCCCCGGCGGGTATCTGTCCAATCGCCGTAACTAAATTCATATCCAGAAGTGCGATCAAATTGAGCCACGATATTGACGTTACTTGTCGAACCAACGGCAGACATCTCCAGAAAGTCTTCGATACCAAACGCTTCTAAGTTGTTACCCGCCATGTAAACCATAAAAGTCCAGGCATCTGTGGTAGATACGGCTGGGGTAGCAGATATGCTGAGGTTATAGTGTGTGTTGCCACTATAGGAATGAACCTGAGCGAAGTAAGAACCGGCTGCCAAGCCATTGATGTTAATCACTTCGGCAGTGGAACCCCCAGCAGCAGAACTGCCAGCTTGAGTGGTTGTACCATCGCTGTTGAGCCGTAACAGTTGCACATTTGCATCCGCCCTCAGACCGTTGAGTGCCAATTGGAAGTTGCTATTATTACTCAGACTAAAATGGTAATAATCGTTGATGTCAGTGTTACCAACAAAGTCTCTAAATATAGCTGATTTACCGCTTACAGTAATATTGCGAGCTCTACTTAACGCATTACCAGCATAGTCACCACTCGTAAATTCACTACTTGAGCGTCCTTCTTGCAACCCAAAGTGTACGAAGTGGTCATATGCCTGCGAGTTATTAAAGCCTACCGCCTTTAAGTCGAAGTTATTAGCAAGGTAGTATGATACATTAAAAAATGGTGACGATGTGTGTCCTTCACTAAGACCATGACGTTCAAAATGATCCAATAATTGCTGGTTATTTAGACCTGCTGATGCCAAATCGGAGTAGATACTTCGATAAGAGTTGACATCAAAGGCGATAGAAAACTGTCGTCCCTCATAGAGACCGTAAATTTCCAGGTGTTGTAAAGCTTGGCTGTTGTTGAAGCTTGCTAAATCACTGTTGGCAGCCTTATAGAAATTCAGGTCTACAAATGGTGAAAAACTACGTCCCTCAGCCACACCATTGCTCTGTAGATGATTAAATGCTTGCTCGTTATTCAAGCTTGTCAAGTCAACATTGCTGGCTCGATAAAATTTAATGTCAACAAATTGTGAAAAGCTCCGTCCTTCAGCTACACCATTATTTTGTAAATGGTTAAATGCTTGTTGGTTGCTAATATTTGCTAAATCGCTATTACTAGATCGGTAGAAGTTGAGATTGACAAACGGTGAGAAGGCACGTCCTTCATTTAAACCATAGTTCTGAAAGTGTGATTCTGCTTGGGCATCACTGAAGTTAGCCAAGTCAACATTAGCAGCGCGATAGAAATTAGCATTAAATAAATTTACAGGCATAAATAATTTCTTAACGGCTACGGGTAGCTTCTACTTATCCCATCTTGCTGTATCAATGCAAATTTGAGATGCTAAATTATACGGAACTTGTAGATATATTTAAGTATTGAAATTAAGTAATAATACTGGAAACTTTAGGGAAAGTGCTCTTAATACTGCGTCAGCGTTCAACCAACTCTCTTTAAAATGTAGTTATTGTTACTTGCCATTGATTACTAATACGGCAATCTGGAACTAGTTGTGAGAATACTAAAGTCCTGCCGCCATTCTTGAAAGCTTTTCAACCTCTGAAAACCACACTATACCTTGATTAAACCAGTCATCAAGATATAGTTGAGATGGATTGAGATCCGAAACAATTTCAATTTCTACATATTTCCTCTAATGCAGTTACAACGAGGGTTAGGAATACCTTTGATGGAAATTTAACTAGGTCTACTGCTTAGAGAACCA
The DNA here is from genome assembly GCA_030446505.1 of Chroococcidiopsidaceae cyanobacterium YX2bin18. Lineage (GTDB taxonomy): Bacteria > Cyanobacteriota > Cyanobacteriia > Cyanobacteriales > Chroococcidiopsidaceae > JAHHHE01. The sequence continues at coordinate 57,867 of JAUJND010000014.1, forward strand.
TGGAACTCAGAGCTGACGGATGCAGCCTTTCCCTTACCATCTGCCGCTCCGCTTTTCGCAATACAATCATTGCTTGTGCCTTGCTCGTTTAGAGTCGGCTCAAGTCGATGGCTTACCAGACGGGTAGAACTGTGTATCAGATCAAGCATCCATCGGTTCAAAGGACCTTTGCGTAAGTCCTGAATAAAATGAACAAACTAAGCGTTTTTATCCCATCAGTATTACTGTGTCAATCACGTGAATGACACCATTATCAGCCTCGATATCAGGTGCAATGACAGTAGCATTTTTAACCTCGAAGCCATCAGAGCAATCAATCTTAATTGGTGAGCCTTCCACAGAAGTAACTGAACTCAGTTTTGCTAGATCAGCTTTCATTAACTTCCCAGAAACGACATGAAAAGTCAAAATTCTGGCTAGCTGAGGAATATTCTGCACCAAGGTTTGGACTGTTCCCGATGGCAACTTAGCAAACGCATCGTCGTTTGGGGCAAAGACAGTAAAAGGACCAGGGCTTTTCAGCGTATCCACTAAACCTGCAACTTGGACAGCTGTTACTAAGGTTTGGAAAGAACCCGCGCCAACTGCTATATCAACAATGTTAGCCATTTATATTACTTAATTTGTGCAATCAACTCTCTTCAAAGGTGAGCATTCAGCTTACCTATAGTTCTGTGCCTGAATATTCCGCAGGCGAGCTTCAGGACGCTTAAAGCGGTTAATCTGGGCTTCAAAGAAAGCGCGGTTCGCTTGGAGATGTTTTGGGTTAGGGTCATCTAACGGATAGAGGAGCGCAGTCCGTAACGCTTGAATCACGGCAGAAGTGACACAGTACATTGATCGTTGGAAAGTAATCCCTAGCTGGATCAGCATATCGTTTTCACCCCGACAGTGTTGGCGATAGTAATCTACTAGATAGGGTGGAAGGAAGTGCAACATATCCTGCATTAGCAGTGTAGGTGGAATGCCAGCTGTACCGACTGGGAATACATCGGCATAAAGGATTCCGTAGTGAAAGTCTTTTTGATCGTCGGGGACTTGCTTCGCTTGAGCGTTGTAAGACTTTGTACCCCGGAATGGCGACGTGCGATAGAAAACAGCTTCCACATAAGGTAATGCTGCTTCGTATAGCCACATAAAGCCCTTTGATTTGGGGATGATTTCGTAGCATTCACCCCTAATATAGACGTGGTGGTAGATAGGACGACCGGCGATCGCAAAGATGCCATTGACCAGAAAATTCATCGCATCTGGGACACCTTTAAATCCTCCTTCGTCATAGATGTCAGACATCTCAAAGAAAACCGGAGCCATTATTTCCCAGAACAGACCCAGATTACTGTAGTAAGACATCTGACGGCACTGTTCCAAAAATAAATCGGGAAAAGCCTTGTATAGCGCCATCATCACTGGATTGTACTTGAAGTAAGCCTTAATCGCTTTGTCGGCGTTGGCTTTGTATTCATCAGAGTCTAGGTAGGAGTCGAATAGCCCCCAGCCCATATCTCTGCCGTGCCAGAGCATGGAACGCATACATTCTTCCGCAAACTCCATGTTAACTCTGTCATGCAACCAGTGGTGCAACAACTTGGGCATTTTGAAGGTTTCACCCTTCTCCATAAATTCCAGAAGTTCCGGATGGGCAGTGGCTTCTCCGCGCCAAATCCGCAAATCCGCATCGTCTCCAGCGTAATGATTATGCAGATCTAGATACTCTTTGGGGATGAAGTATTTGAAGAAAGGAAACGGATCTAAAAAGACACGCTCGGCAATATAGAGTAGATCACGCCAGTAGAAATCCATCGGCACAGCATAAGCTTTGTATATGCCAATGATTTGCATGAGATTTTCTGGCGTGTCGGGTAGCATTGCCCCGCCTGCTTCCAAACGGTGAATGACTTCAGCGAATTCATGTTTGGAAGGAGGTAATTTAGCTTTAGTTTCAGTTGCGATAGTCATAATTTCAGTTGCTCAAGCAAAGATTCAAGGAGGATAAGGAAATTAAGGGGTTAGGATAAGTTCTTTCTGAATTGGGGTTTTTAACTGGATCTTGGCTTCATAGCTTCTGGTTGGGGCAATCGCGTTGGCTAATTGGTGGTTAACATTTAGTTGTACAGTCGCAACCATTGCATTAGTAGTAGTCTCACTCCAACGCAATAGCCAAGTAGGCTGGATTCCCAGGAAGAAAATGGTAGCTGCTAAGACTAAAGCTGGGACTTGCTCGGAAAATTTGACTTGGGGATAGTATGCTGTGTTGTTGTCCAGCTTGCCAAAACAAGTACGGTTGAGCAGAATCACGAAGTACACTGCTGTTAGACCAGTACAAACTACGCAAATTAGTGTTGGTAAAGGAAAAGTGGCATAGGAGCCTTGAAGCACTAAAATTTCGGCGATAAAACCCGCCATACCAGGGATACCAGCACTAGCCATTCCCCCTAAAACTAGGAGAGCACTTGTTAAGGGCAAACCTCGGACGGGACTCATCAAACCATTAAGGACATCTAATTCACGGGTGCCAACTTTAGTTTCGATCACACCCACTAGATGAAACAAGATTGCCAGGATTAGCCCGTGAGCGACCATCTGGGCGACTGCTCCCACAAGACTAACCTGGGTGGCAGCGGCAGCTCCCAACAGCACATAGCCCATGTGTCCAATTGAACTATAAGCAACCATACGTTTAATGTCTTTTTGGGCGATCGCTGTCAGTGCTCCATACACGGCACTAATTGCCCCCAAAATTGCCAAGCCTGGAGCCACAAGCGCCCATGTTTCGGGGAACAATCCTAACCCAAACCGCACCAGTCCGTAAGTTCCTAACTTTGCCATTACGCCACCTAAAAGAATCGCCACAGGTGGGGAAGCTTCAACGTAGGCATCTGGCAACCAGGTATGTAAAGGAACTAGGGGAATTTTGATGCCGAAACCTACCAAGAGCATTGTTAGCAAAATCAATTGCGTAGTTAAAGGTAATCCGGCGGTGATTATTGAGTTGTAATCAAAGGTCGAGGAACCACTAAGCCAGGTTAAGCCCAAGAATGCTGCCAGAATTAAAATCCCAGAAACTGCCGTATAAATGAGAAATTTCATAGCTGCATAGCCACGGCGGCTTGTTCCCCCCCAGATGGCAATCAGCAGATAGAAGGGAATCAGTTCCAACTCATAGAACAGGACAAACAGCAGCAAGTTTTGAGCTAGGAAACCACCGACAACCCCAGCATTTACAAGCAACATCAAAGAATAGTAAAGTCGGGGACGCTCTACAGACTCATTACTGCTAAAGATAGCAGTCCAAGTTAGCAGAGCAGTTAAAGCCAGTAAAGGTAAAGACAGCCCATCAACACCGAGACTGTAGTCCAAGCCAAGGGTGTCAATCCAGGGGTGAGCTTCAGAAAACTGCATCCCCGCATTGCTAATATCAAACTGACTCAACAGCACAACTGTCCATACGATCAGGCTGCTAGAAATAACCAAGGCTCCTAAACGCGCCCGACTAGCAGGTATTGCAGCAGGCCATAACCCGATGAGAGCGGCACCTAGAATAGGCACCCAGATCAATACACTGAGCATAAATAGTTTTTAGTGATGGTTTAAAAATGAGTTAATTCCAGACCTGATTGCAGCAAAGCTCTAGAAAGCCGTATTGAGCGAAAGATGAGACAAGAATGGCCAGCCCAACATTATGGTCAATAAACCTACCCCTAAGAGGATAGTGAAGGCATAAAACTGGGATTGTCCGGAAGTGCTATATTTCAAGCTCTCTCCACCGAAAATGGAAGCCAAGCCGACAAGGTTAACTAGACCATCCACTAGGTAGAGGTCAACGAGCGAGATGATGCGGGAAATCAAGCCAACCCCAAAAACAATAGTCAGACGGTAAAGTTTGGCTGTGTAAAAATCATAGGCGAAAAAGTCTTGCAGAGCTTTCGAGGGCAGCCGGACGGGTTTGGACACAATCCCACCTAGATAGATGACTGCGGCGAGGCTGCAACCAAAGACAGTAGACAAACTTAGTAATAGGGCAACATTTTTATTCACATCTGCCCAGTCTGGTAGTAGTGACAAGCTTTGTAATACTAGCGGTACATGGAGGTTGAAGCCCATCAAGATGATCATTGGTAATGCCATTGGCCAGTGAACTTCCGGCGATCGCACGGTCATTTGCTTCGGTTTCCCGCCAAAAATTAGCGCGAACTCCCTGGTTAAACTAAACGCAGTTAAAGCGTTGACTACTAATAAAATTCCCACTACCACAGGTTGGGTAGGCAAGAGCGCATCTGCCAACTTCAGCAACGCCCAAAAGCTGCCCAAAGGAGGAAAAGCCAGCAATCCAGCCGCCCCAACTACAAACGCTAACCCGGATACAGGTCGGCGCGACCACAAACCGCCTAGTTGAGTTAAGTCCTGGGTGATATTGTTCCAAATAATTGCGCCACTGCTCATGACTAACAGCGCGATCGCCAAAGCATGAGTCAATACCAATAATAAAGCGGCATCGGTTTGCCCGCTCCCTACAGCGATAAACACCAACCCCATGTAGGCACTGACGGAATAAGATAGAGCGCGTTTTGCATCAATTTGGGCGATCGCAATCATAGTACCACCCACCGCCGTCACAGCCCCGATGTATATGGTCGCTGACATAACCAGGGGTGAAAGTGCTAAAACTGGTTCTAGCTTCACCAGTACCCAAGCTCCAGTCGCTACTACAACTGAGTTCCGTAAGATCGTGCTGGGTACTGGTCCTTCCATCGCCTCATCTAGCCATAGATGCAAAGGAAATTGAGCACACTTACCCATTGGTCCAGCTACTAAAGCTAAACCCACCAAAGCCGTTATTTTAGGGTCTATATTAGCTGTAGTCGCCCACTGTGCTAGTTCTGTAAAATTCCAGGTTCCGGCGAGCGGGTAAAGAGCCAGTACCCCCATCAGTAGAAATAAATCTCCTACCCGCTTTGTTAAAAAAGCATCTCTAGCACCTGTTACTACTAAAGGCTGACTAAACCACAGTCCCACCAGCAGATAAGTTCCCAGGGTGAGGACTTCCAGAATTATGTAGCTGAAAAACAAAGAGTTGCAGAGGACTAAGGCGCACATCCCGGCTTCAAACAGTGCTAAGAGGGAATAGAAACGCGCCCATCCCCAGTCCATTTCTAGGTAGCCCACTGCATAAATCTGCGCTAGCAGATTCAACCCAGTTACCAGAATTGTCGCTCCAACCGTGACTGAAGATATTTGCAAAGGGATGGATAAGTCTAAGTTAGCTACCCTTAGCCAGGGAATTACTAATTCTTGTGCTGGCTGATTCCAAGTCGCTGGAAGGGCAAACACTCCATGCAGAAAAGCTAGCAAGGTCATCAACAAATTTACATAGCCAGATGGTCTTGGTCCTGTACGCCGAATTACTGCCGGAGACCAAGGCAGAGCTA
>JAUJND010000015.1 GCA_030446505.1 Chroococcidiopsidaceae cyanobacterium YX2bin18
TCTCGATTTTCTACTAAGTACACTTCAATGTTTACAGCTATTTACATCGAGCAGACCTCGCCGGAATTAACCGTCTAAAATTGCGTTAACAGCACCTGTCTAAGAGCAGCCGCAAACCACTCTATTTTTGTACTCACGCTTTGGAGAAAATAGTTGGAGTATAGACTGCCAAAACCAATCATTGTTCTTTGACTGTTAAATGCAGCACTTAACAACATTAGCTTGCCCTTGCAAGTTGAGCGCTTAACTTAACTTTAGTGCAAAAAGAGGTGCAAATGAAGTAATTAACTGCAAACCTAGTAAAAAAGAGCCTTACTGACTAGTCGCATGGTCTATGTATAAATATTTACTACTGGAAAGAGGCACACCCGCCCCACTTTCCTCCTTTACTGCAAAAGTAGAGGTTTCCAGCGGGTATACCATATGAAACTTGAGGATATCTATCAGTTTTTTGAAAATCCTCCCCCGACGTATTTAAGCCAGGAGCTAGCCGTGTGTTATGTCTTATCAGTTTTGTTACAGGGAGAATCTTATGGAACAGAGATGATTGAGCGTCTTGAGAGCGAGTTCCCCCTCTATCGCCTTTCCGATACCGTCCTCTATAGTGCGCTCAAATTTCTCGAAGACAAAAAGGCTATTACTAGTTACTGGCAAAAAGTTCAAGGACGTGGACGACCCAGGCGGATGTATCACGTTAACCCGGAGTGGCAACAGGCTCAGAATTTAGCTCGTCTTTGGCGGGAGTATATGATAGGAGGATTAGACAAGGAATAATTGATACTTAAAAAGTAGGTTAGGCAACAAATTATTATGAATACTCTTATTATCCCATCCACCTTGCTGCTGACCTTGTTGATGTCAGTAGGGCTATTTTTCTTTATCCGTGCATCAGTTAAAGATCGAACGCAAGAAATTAAATTGGCATCTGAGCAGGCAGAAGCCTCTCTATTAGGTCAATTGCAGCATTATTTCCAAGTGCGTTCTTATAAAGTAGCAAAAGTAGATTCGGAGCAGAACTCCGTCACATTTGAGGGAATTGTCCGTCCCAGTATTTTTCTAACTATTTTTCTCACACTGCTTGCAGCTGTTGGTCTTATTTGTCTAGCGCTGGTTTTGTCACTGCTTTTTCCTAGCTTGAGTAGTACTTTTCTCTGGCTGGTGCTACTATCACCTGCGGCTGGTTTTTTTTACTGGAAAAGAGCAGGGCGTAAAGAGCAGGTATCGCTCAAAATTGAAGCTACAAAAAGTGAATTTCAGCCGCAAAGTAAAATTACTGTTATTGCCCATCGCGATGAACTGATAGAGTTACAACGAGCGCTACAGTTAAAACCATGTGAATGAAAAATATAAAAATAGTGTTGGATAAAAATATAATCTCTCAGGTTCTATTGCAACAGATGCACTAATGGGATGTTGCGGTTAGCTAATACCAGTGGATAGTGTTAAGAAGTGTTTGCTAGGGAAGTTCGACAAGTGTTAGACGCGATCGCGTCTAACACTTGCACTGAGAAAGTGGAGCAAACACATAAGCGTTATCAGCCCTAAGTCCAACTTTTAGGTATCTTCATAAGTCCCAAATTAAAACCGAAATATATTTTTTGAGCCAGTGTTAAATATCTAACTCTCTGTTGGTGGTTTAAGTTCAACGCGGAGGTTAGGTAAACCCTCTAATTTTTCATCAACGTTTTCTTCAGGAATAGTAGGTACAACAATTGTCAACCCCCTTGGAACGCACTCAATTTCAACTGGAGTGTAGCCAAATAACTCACCATCTAGGACAACTTTTTGCGGTGGGGTTGTTGTAACTTTAATATTCCTAGCTCGTAAAAACCCCGTATCTGGGCGATCAGTCGTTTCCTCACTGTAAGCAGATTGCAATAAATTATAAGCAGCAGCGATCGCGCCAATACTATTAGCTGGAGCAACTAAAGTGACATCTAGTAGACCATCATCAACAATTAGTTCCGCAGGGCCTTGAGCCAGTACTGAAGTCGGGGGAGCTGCATTTGCAATAGTAACTGCGGCTGCATTAAGCGTAATTATCTTGTCCTCAGTTTCAATCCGGGCTTGAAAAGATTTGAAGTTGCGTAACTGCTGAACGCCTGCCAAAACATAAGCCAGCATCCCAAAGCGATTTTTAGCTTCCCGATCAGCTAGCTCGACTGTTTCCGCCTCAAAGCCAATTCCTGCAAGCAGAACCATTGGTTTGCCATTGCAGTAGGCAGCATCAACTACACGAGTTTTACCACCCAAAATTGTTTCACAAGCAGCTTCAATAGTAGAAGGAATTCCCATAGCTGTGGCAAAGGCATTCGCAGTCCCCCGTGAAATAACTGCTATCGGAATCCCAGTTCCCACAACAGCTGCCGCTATCGCAGATAGTGTCCCATCTCCTCCTGAAGCAATAATTAGTTCAACTCCTCGCTTAACTGCTTCTTGCGCCAATTGATCGGCATCAACTTCTTGTGTAGTCATGCGAATATCAAGGTTGAATTCAGGCTGCAAGATTTTTTGAATTGTTGCCAAGTCTTGCACTGAATCAGATTGACCAGCAACCGGATTAAAAATTAAGCAAGCAGAACGAGTAGGTTTTTTGCTGGCAGATATTGCAGTCTCCGGGTTTACTGTTTCAGGTTGGTCAGACACAAGTTCTTCTCTAACTGAGGTGTTGACACGGTTTTTCGCTAGCAATCGGTCTTGGTATAACTTCAGGATCTGATGGTTTGTGTCATCCAGATTGTAGAGGGATGAGTCTTGCTGGTAGTCGTAAGTATCTCGATTGTAAGGAGTAGCATTGGATGCAGGAACGGAGTACGATATATTCTCAGCTACTGAGGGCAGTGTAGAATCGTTAGCTGGAGTGCGATAGAACCCTCTTACCTGTTCCTCATAATCGTAATCAACCAGAACACTATCGTTATACTCAGGTAATTTTTCTGCTTGCTTTCTATCGATTCCAAGCACATAAATCCGTTGTGCGTCATGGTCAATGCGAGAACGCCCCACAGGTAGCATTACTTGTTTGTTGAAAATCCATAAACCAAAGTCAACTACTAGATACCGAAAATAGCCTAATTCATCCACCAAAATATCTTTGACAAACCCAACCTTCTTGTCAGTTTCGTCTACATAAACATTAAATCCAATAATGTCATTTCCCTGAAAACTTTGCAGATAGTTTGGCTCAAAATCCTTTATTTTTTTAAGAGTCATCCTATTAAATCCTATAATATCTACTTTAATTTCTTAAATGTATAAATATGTTAATAGGTATATGGTATTCAAGGTTAACATTTTTTGGGCAAGAAGCTGCGTGAACTGATGTCAATGATTACTTTTAATAAAACAGAAAAATCAAGGATTTGGAATTACTATTACCGCAACTATGGCAATGTAAAAACCACCACTATTATAAAGTATTTAAAATACCACGTAAGTCTCAGAAATCAGGGCAAATGGCAAGAATTGATAGGCTATTTGGAAAAGCATCAGCCTAGAGTCATCAATTATAATCGTCGCCGTCGCTCCGGTAAAACCATTAGTAGGGGGCAAATAAAGAAAGAATTTAATTTGACAGTATGACACTGACAGAAGAATATGGGAATGAGTCGGCGGCTCAAAAGTAGCAAAGCCCTGTATCTACTTAAGGTGGCTGAATTTAATGGATATTGGCAGCAGTTGTAGTTCTCCGCTCAGACTAGCTACAACAGAAAATTTACAGTAGAGTTTATTTTACCCTTTGTTTTAATAAGTTTTGTCGCAAATTAATAGCATTAGTAAAAACTTCACGAATATAGTTAGCAGCTTTGACTTAAACTCTTTTTCCGACATTGACTGTTTCCAGGTTTCGATCTGCTCGCTTTGGAGCAATAATGCTCTCTGATTTCATCCTTGTTAATCGCTTCTTCGAGGGCAATTATTACTACTACTATGTCTACTTCTTTGATTGAACTATTCTTAAACTGAGGAGGTACTGACGTACTCGCTCTCGCAGTTTTTGATATGAGCCTGTATGCGAGTTCTCGCTGTGTTGGTTCTTTCGGGACTACTGCTACTGTTGCTTGACTCTGAATTGCTGGCTTACTCTTCTCTCTATAAGCTCTGATATTCTGTTGCATAGTAAAAACAGCTTTCTTTGGCAGAGGAGTAGGGTGTGTGGAGTGGTAGAAAGCGATCGCCACCTCTGCAATCTGCTTTAGGTAAACTTCATTTTTACCAAGGGCTTTGGCTGCGTGATGCCACTGCCATAGTTCAATAGAAATCTGCTTATAGGCACTAAAATCTTGCTCCATTTCCGTCCTTGCCTGCTCTGGCAAAGGCTGTCCAGATTCAGCCAAAGTAGCAATCCGATTGATATAGGCTTTGGATTTACCAAGTGCTTGTGCAACTTGCTTCCAGCCTCTGGGGTCAGGAGAATTTTCGTCTTTACCCGAAATGGGTTGATGCCAATCTATCCCAGCCTCTTCGTTTTCTGCAACTTGGGGCTGTTCATAGACTGATGCTACAGTTATCTGCTGTCCCACGACATTAGAGATATCAACGTCCACTGTACTTTTTACATTCTGGCTAACATCCTCAGGTAACCTGTTAACTGCATCCACTATACTTTCAACAGTGTAGTTACTGCCTTCATTTACACCCCTGACTACGTTTACTATACCTTTTACATTCTGGTTAACATCCATAGCTATACCCTTAACCGTAGCTCCTACATCTTCTACAACGTAGTTAATATTCTCAGCTACATTCTTGACGGCATTTCCTACACCTTTTACAGTATTGTTAACACTATTCGCTGTACCCTTAACGACCTCACCTACGCCTTTTACAGTATTGTTAACATTTTCAACTGTAACTTTATCGGCTAAAGATACAGTTACTACGCCCAATACAGCACCAACTACTGCTCCAATCCCTACTCTAGCTAAGCTATCACTCCTACTTGTACCTGCTGGCTGAACCTCATTTTGAAGCGTCACGGGTTCGACATTTTCGTTGTGATTAACCAAAAGCAGCGGTGTCTCGCTCATAATAACTGTCTCCTTTATCTAAGCCTGATTAATTCTCATTTGGCTAAACTAATAAAAACAAATATATTTTGTTTTCCTTCATTAGTCTGACTCTAAAGCTATTAAATTATAAAAAGCTCAATAATAAAACTCTGGTCAAGCCTTCCAATTTACATACTGTAAAAGTGGAAACAACTCCTATGTTAAGAAGTTAAACTACTTTCTCTTTGCTACAGTTTCCTTAATCAAGCAGTTAAAAATACAACTTAAGAAATCAAAAATGTGCTAATAGGAGAGCAACATAGGAAGAAAGACAAAAATACCCCCAGCGTTAGGACGGTGGATGAGAAACCAACCGATTGCTGAGGGAAAAGTAGCATTATCAATTTCCTGGGATTACCGCCTCATAACTTTGAAGAAACTAAGAGTCAAACAAACTCACTCATCTTCCCCTTTATCTAATGGGACTATCAGCACAGCCTGATTATCAGGTAAGTTGACGACGTTGACAGCTTGACTAGATTGCGTAGCATCCCCATCGGTTTTACTCTTAACTATATCCACTTTGCTCTTAACCATGTTGGTGACACCTTCACCAGCACCCTTAACGATATCTACTGTATTTTGTACAGTATCGTTAACGTTTACAGCTGTTGTCGTAACAGTATTTATTGTATTCTTTACGGTATCGTTAACGTCTATAGCTGCGTCCCTAACAGTGTTCCCTATATCTTGGGCGGTATCGTTAACATTATCAGCTACATTTTTGATTGTATCCCCGACATTTTTTACATTCTCGTTAAAACCAGTAGCTGCTTTTTTGAACAGAGAGCCAACATTCTTGACAGTCTTGTTAAGATTATTGGCTGTATTCTTCATAGCTAAAGCCCCAGCAAGTGCGCCTAAGGTAGCACCAATTAATGCACTAATTGCTACTTTAGCTAACTCGTTTGTATTTCCACCATCTGTATATTCATTGAGTTGCTCAGCAGAGAGTTCAACGTCATCGTTTGGCTGCTCTAAAGGCTGCTGATTACTTATCATAATCGTCTCCTTGTTATTATTACTACTACTTACTACTTACTTAGTCCCAAAAAATGCAGATGTAATACCAAGTTGCGTAAATACAACTTGGTATTAGGGTAAAGATTGCAGCTTCATAGTCTTGGTTTTGTTTATAACCATGAAACCCTGGTACTCAAGGTCTAGGAAATTCTAGGAAATTATCTTCGCCTTTAAAAGTACCAGGTACAGGTGTTTGTCTCTGAGATGTTATTCGACCATCTCTCCAAGCCTAGAAACTTCGTCTTCGAGTGGATCTGTTTCAAAAAGAGATGCTGAACTTCCAGCGCTTGTGTAGTTAGTAGTATTCACTCTATCAGTTGCAGTTTGTACAGATTGGTTCATGTCTTGAACTGTACCCTCTACTGCATCTGCTCCAGAGCTTACAGCTTGACTTACGCCCTGGGCTGTGTCTTGTACTGCGTCCGCTGTACCTGCTGCAACTTTATTGGTTACATCAGCAACACCTTCTACTGTATTTTGTACTATGTCTGCTCCTACTCTCACAGCTTGGCTTACGCCCTGTGCTGTATTTTGTACTGCGTCTACTGCTCCCTCAGCTACACCTTTTGCTGTATCTAATCCACCACCTACAACAGCCTCGGTAGCACCATCAGCAACACTCTGTACGGCTTGTCCTACACCTTTTCCGGCTTGGAGAAGACCCTCGCCTATAGTCTTTGCAGCTTCTGCTAGACCCTTGGTGGCAATGTTAAAACCTAAGCCAATCCTTTTACCGGCTAAAACGCCAGCTAGTGAACCCCAAAGTACCACCAATTGCCGCTCCTAGCAGCGCTCTGCTTAATGCCTCATTCTTTTCTTTTTCTGCTGTAGAAGTGATTGGTCGACTCGTAGCCCCAGAAGTATTTACGTTTGTACGTGTATTTGTGCTTGCTGAACCAGTGTAAGGTTGATCTGTCGTCATGCGGTTAGCATCTTCAGAGTTAGGCACTTCTCTAGGGACGTTCGTACCTACTGAAGGAGTATAAGGATCTGTATCCTGCACATCCCAAGGCTGCCTGCTTTGAATCATAAGGTCTTCCTTCCAAAAGGCTTAACGCCCATCTGGCATAAGTTGTTTACTAACGCCACTCTAATGATTACGTGTAATAATTCAAATACCCTTAAGGCAGATATGCTAAAGAATACAGTCTTTCTTTAGTTGTAATGGTTGAGCTATATATAAAAGACTTTTATATAGCTGCATTTTGTTTAGATCAACAATAATAAAGTAGAGTCAGCCTGTGCTAGCTGACTCGTTTTTTTCCTCCATAACGAACACTGTTGCTCCGTTACAAGCTTTACTGATGTACTACCAAGTTTGCCGACCTAGCGCCAGTCTAAGCTTTACTTTCCCTCCTTTGCTCTTGAGTCTCCCGATTCAAATAAGTTAACAGTTGGGCTGAGACTTGAACCGCATCCTGCGCCGCATCGTCAATAGTATACGACTCACTTTGCCCGTATAGACTCGAATTACTCAGTAACGCTTGTAGTGCAAGAGCTGCTAGATACTCTCTTTTGCTTAATGGGTTGTCCATGTATCCAGCCCTTCCTTTGCTGAAATAAAATAATACCGCTATGCAGTTATTGTATTAAACATAGTGCTTAAGTCAACTTTGGTGACCAAATATTATGAAGTGGTTGCTTAATGAAATCTAATTCTTTAGACTGGCTAAGCAACAGAAAATTTACAGTAGGCATTTTAGTTTCAGTGGATAAGGAGCGTATTGTTAAGTGAACTATCCTTATTGTTGAAGGCAAAAATTAAATCCTTGGAGTGTAGGATATTCCTACTTTTTACGTCCTAATTGCCACTGCTCAACAGCTATTTGCGATCGCTCTGACAACCAGCTAGTGTACTGGGGATAAACAGGCAACCGAGGCACTAGCTGCCACCCAGATGGCTCTAAGATTTCTCTGAGTCTTGGCACGTCAAGATGTGGATAATCGGGATTGACTTCATCTTTTGGTCCAATTCCTCCTAAATCTCTTGCTCCAGCGTCTAAGCAAGCGAGTAACCAACTGGCATCTTTAACTAAATTCGGGGGAATTTGGAGAGTAATACTGGGTGGCAGAATCTCACGGGCAGCAGCTACTACTTCCGGTAGCTGATGTGGGTCATATGCTGGGTCAAACCAAGTTTTATTACTCCATTGTCTTTAAGGTTGTAAGATCACTTCTTGGATGTTACCCCAGCGTTGATGAATTTGAGCGATCGCTTCCAACGTTTCCCAACAATCTTTCGGCTTCTCCCCAATGCCCAGCAGTAATCCTGTTGTAAATGGAATCTGCAATTCTCCAGCCCAAGCCAGTTGTTGCAATCGAATCTCTGGAATTTTACTAGGAGCTTGTCGATGTACAGTTTGCAGCAACTTTGGTGTTAGTTGTTCCAGCATCAGCCCCATCGATACATTAACCGCCTTTAACTGTTGCATCTCATCCCAACTCAGTGGTCCCGCGTTCGTATGTGGTAGCAATCCCAATGAAAGCGCCAGAGCACAAAGATCATAAATCAGCGCAAACCATGCCTGACGCTGCGACGACTGTGGATGCACCTCACCACTAAGAATGAGAATTTCACAGACACCTTGAGTCTGAAGTCTTTTCAGCTGATTCTGTGCTGCTGTTAGACTTAGCCAAGGACTTTTACCAGGCTCTGTCCGAAAATTGCAGTAAGTACAGCGATTAAAGCACTCGTAAGTTGGCACTACCGTATAAGCAGGGCTATAGGTTACTACGCCGGACATAGGTAAATAATTCTTAGTGTATGAAATCTTAGACTGCTAGATTCGTGGTTGCACTCCGTACATTCGCTTCAAGGCTTCGGATTTAAGATTTACACAGCAAATAGGTCATGCTCATTTCCTCCTTGGCTTATTTGTACTTATTTTTAAGACTTTTGCAAGAAGTAATGATTAAGAAAACGAACTGATTGCTTGAACTACAGTTAAAGGCACAGACGTTAATAACTCTAGTTTGGTTCGCTTCAAGCTAGCCATAACAATAGCGGTACTATCGTCACTCAATGTAATCTGTTTAGTAGTACGCTGCCTGCGGCGAGCTTTGCCTACGTATTTACGATTTGTCAAACTCTAGATGATTTATGTCGCTTTGAGCAATTAATAGCATTAGACAAGATTGCTAGCTAAAGATAGGAAAGCAGTTCGGTGGCACTGCACTAATAAAGGAGACACAAAAGATAGCTATGATAGTTTTTGAGCATAACAAAGACAATTAGACCAAATCGCATTGAAGGCTGGAACCCTTTTGACAAAGGGAAGTTTTTCTCAGTAGTTTCTCTTGATGGGACAAATCCAGCAGACTATGATTCACTCTTGCTTCTCGATAGTGTTGCAAATCCAGATCAACTACGGACTATAGCACTTGGCAGTTCATGTAAAGTCATTCTTTGATGCTGGCAAGCCTGTTGCTGCTATTTGTCATTATGGTTCCTAAACTTTAATTGGGGTAAAGGTTATTGAGGGGCGTACCCACTGATCACATTCCGATGTTCAACCGCGAGATGATCAAGCTTTTCGGCTATGCAAGGCAAGCAAAGCAGATAGCGTAAGCCTCTAAATTATTACAGGACAGGCGAAATATGGCAATTTCAGGACGTGCTTGGATTACTGGCGCTAGTAGCGGAATTGGTGCGGCAATAGCCAAGATGCTAGCGGAGAACGGAGCAAAAGTAGTTTTATCCGCACGCCGCACAGAGCAACTCGAACGACTGTCCCAGGAGATTGAGCGGGCAAACGGTCAGTCCATGATTAGAGAATTGGACGTGACCAACCGTGAAGCAGTAGCACAGCTTGGGGATGAACTCGAAACGATGGGTGGCGTGGACATCTTGATCAACAACGCCGGACTGATGCCTCTCTCCCCAATGCTAGAAGGACGCGTGGATGAATGGGAGCGAATGATTGACGTGAACATCAAGGGGCTGCTGTACGCCATTCATGCCGTCCTTCCGGGCATGGCTAGGCGCAAACACGGTCATATCGTGAACATTGGCTCGGTGGCTGGACGCTTTGCCTTTAAAGGGGCGGCTGTATACTGTGGTACCAAGTTTGCGGTACGTGCCATTTCAGATAGTCTGCGGCGGGAGGTAATGGAATGTGGCATACGGGTGACTGACATTGAGCCAGGCGCAGTAGCAACCGAACTAGCAGATTCAATCAAACATGAGGCAACGAAAGCAGCCGTTACCCAGGAAGGTGGTCTGTATGCTCCAGATGCCAAGATTCTTCAGGCTGAGGATATTGCTAGCGCAATTCTTTATGTAGTCAGCCAACCGGATCACGTTAATGTTAGTGAGTTGTTGATTCGTCCACGTATTCAGGAACTCTAAACTGCATAAACGCTATAGACAACAGAGATAGCGATCGCCCAAGCACGATCATTACCTTGCAAATGAACCTAATTTAACTAGAAAAACAAGTATGGAACAGCGTCAGTTTGGTTCCATGAAGCGCCAGGTTGCGGTAATAGGTCAAGGAACCTGGTACATCGAAGGTGGTGATCGCCAAGCACTGAACACAGGGGATCGCGCTACCGCAGTCTCTGCTTTGCGTCGGGGGCTTGATCTGGGCATGACTCATATTGACACCGCAGAGATGTACGGCACTGCGGAAGAAGTAGTCGCGGAAGCGATCGCTGGACGACGCGATCAGGTCTTCCTGGTCTCGAAGGTTCTTCCCCATAATGCTTCTCAAAGCGGAACTAAAGCAGCCTGCGAAAAGTCGCTTGCTCGTCTCAAAACTGACCGACTGGATTTCTACCTGTTACATTGGCGCGGTCAGCACCCATTAGAGGAAACGATCTCTGCCTTCGAGCAGCTTCAGCGCGAGGGAAAAATCCTCAGTTGGGGAGTGAGTAACTTTGATGTCCCCGACCTAGAAGCGGTCTGGAAGATCGCTGGCGAAGGTCGTCTTGTCTGCAATCAGGTGCTCTATCATTTGAATGAACGAGCGATTGAACACGCCGTGATCCCTTGGTGTGAGAAGCATGACGTTGCTGTGATCGCTTACAGCCCATTTGGTCACGGTAGTTTTCCCAGTCCGCACACAACCGGAGGTCGCGTACTTCAGGAAATTGCTGTCGCTCACAATGCGACCCCTCGCCAGATCGCGCTCCGGTTCTTGGTGCGGCGACCCTTACTATCCACAATTCCTAAGGCTGCCAAATCAGAGCACTCTACCGAGAACGCGGAGAGCGGGGATCTCGATCTGACCGCAGCGGAAATCGCCCAGATTGACAACGCTTTCCCACTTAGACCCCGTCCCCGTCAACTGCCAATGCTGTAGTTCAATCACACCAACAGGTGTTGCTCCATTTTTGTAATCAGACCATTGTTCGGGGTGCTTTTTATTGAGTGGTAAGTCCAGTCAATAAGCAGATAAACATCGCTGCCCATGTTTACTGATTGGAAAATGATTGAATTACTTAAAAATGTGAGCAGGTAACATGACTAGTCAAATGCAATGTATTAATTACAGAAGAATAATCAATGAAACAGCGAAAACTAGGTAATCAAGGCTTGATAGTCTCAGAATTGGGACTGGGCTGCATGGGAATGTCCGAGTTCTACGGTACTCCGGATGAAAACGAGGCGATCGCCACAATTCACCGGGCATTAGAACTGGGAGTTACATTCCTCGATACTGCCGATATGTACGGGGTGGGTGATAACGAGGAGTTAGTCGGCAAAGCGATTCGCGATCGCCGAGAGCAAGTTATTCTCGCAACCAAGTTTGGCAATGTGCGCGGTAGTGACGGTAGCTTTTTAGGCGTGAATGGCAAGCCCGACTATGTACGCTCTGCTTGTGAAGCTAGCCTCAAACGTTTGGGGATTGAGGTGATTGACCTGTACTACCAGCATAGGGTTGATCCCAATACTCCCATAGAAGAAACAATAGGAGCTATGGCGGATCTGGTTCAGCAAGGGAAAGTCCGTTACTTGGGTCTTTCGGAAGCGGCTCCGGCAACCATTCGTCGCGCTCAAGCCGTCTATCCGATTTCCGCGCTTCAGACCGAGTATTCCCTCTGGAGTCGGGAGCCTGAAGCAGAGATTTTGCCCATTTGTCGGGAGCTAGGGATTGGCTTTGTACCCTATAGCCCTCTAGGTCGAGGATTTCTCACTGGCAAAATTCGGAGTATGGATGACTTGTTGGAAGGAGACTATCGTGCCAGCCGCTATCCACGCTTTCAAGCAGAGAATTTCCAGCAGAATCTAGAACTTGTGCAGCGGATTGAAGAAATGGCAGCCGATAAGGGGATTAAACCTGGACAGCTAGCGCTAGCATGGGTCTTGGCTCAGGGGGAAGGCATAGTACCGATTCCCGGAACCAAACGCCGCACCTACCTGGAAGAAAATATTGTGGCAGCAGAAATCACGCTGAGTCAGACGGAATTAGATCAGATAGGTCTGATGCTACCGCCAGGAATTGCAGCGGGCGATCGCTACCCAGATATGAGCACAGTCAATCGCTAGGGTGTAGCAGTTTAAGCAATGCTGTTGCTTTGCCTATCCACGAGTTGAGGAGAGCTAAAATTAAGTTTCTATTTAACCGTAGAAAGTGCTCTCAGCCTCTAGTACCGTATCTGTATTGCTGCCTGCCCAGTCTGTCCTACTCTGAAGTAACCTCGCTGCTGAGAAACTGGTGAGATACTGTAAAAAAGCACAGCTCTACATTACTATTTCTCTTGCAATAAAATCATTTATGTTGCAGCCGTTGATATAACAGAGCTAGCGTCACGCGTTGCTACAATAAAACGTTGTACCGCACAAATAAGCGCAGATTTTTCTAGCCTTCTAAACTAGACTGGTTGAGTAGCTCATTGTTTAACACCAAGCCTTGTCAGAGTCCTATTTATCTCCCAATGATTGGTCAGTCATCGTTTTCAGGCTATGCCTGTCCTTAGTTGTTGGTGCAATTATCGGCTTAGATCGGGAACTTAACCACAAACCGGCTGGTTTAAGAACTCATATGCTAGTAAGTTTTGGCTCAGCTTTATTTATTCTGATACCCCTCCAGCTTGTGGCAGCACCAGACACCCAAAATGAAGTTAGTCGCGTGATCCAAGGCATTACATCTGGTGTGGGATTTCTCGGTGCTGGGGTAATTTTACGCGATTGTCAACAGGAATTAAAGCAAGTTGGTGTTCGCGGACTAACTACTGCTGCCGCTATTTGGGTTGCTGCTGCTTTAGGAATTGCTGCTGGTTGTGGGTTATGGCAAATGGGATTAATTGCTGCTCTCATGTCTTTAGTGGTTCTTAGAGGTTTGAAAAGTTTAGAGAGCGGCAGGTAGACTAGTTATTACAGTAACAATAAAGATAGATTTTATAGCTTTATTAAAAGAAGGAACGCGATCGCTATGGGCATGACCCTCACTGAAAAAATCTTGGCTAAAGCTTCCAAGCGCTCTGTTGTTCAACCAGGAGATAATATCTGGGTTGATGTTGATGTATTGATGACTCATGATGTCTGTGGTCCCGGCACTATTGGTGTTTTCAAGCGCGAGTTTGGGGCTGATGCCAAAGTTTGGAACCCGGAAAAAGTTGTCTTAATTCCAGATCACTACATCTTCACTGCCGACGAACGCGCTAACCGCAACGTTGATATCCTGCGCGATTTTGCCCAAGAGCAAGGCATTAAATACTTTTACGACATCACTGACCGCGCCAATTTTAAAGCTAACCCAGATTATAAAGGGGTTTGTCATATTGCCCTAGCCGAAGAAGGTCATACCCGCCCTGGCGAAGTTTTGTTTGGCACAGATTCCCATACTTGTAATGCTGGTGCTTTCGGTCAATTTGCAACAGGTATTGGTAACACAGATGCTGGCTTCATTATGGGAACTGGCAAATTGCTGATTAAAGTTCCAGCAACAATGCAATTTGTCTTCAATGGAGAAATGCCAAATTATCTGCTGGCGAAGGATCTAATCCTGCAAATTATCGGAGATATTGGTGTTGCTGGTGCAACGTACCGCACAATGGAATTTTCCGGCGAAACAGTCCAGCAACTAACAATGGAAGAGCGGATGACGTTGTGTAATATGGCGATCGAGGCTGGTGGTAAGAATGGTACTATTGCTGCCGATCAAACCACGTTTGATTATGTTCGCCCTCGTACCAAAAAGCCCTTTGAAGCAGTCTACACCGACCCTGATGCCCAGTTTTATAGCGAATTCTCCTACGATGTCTCACAACTAGAGCCAGTGGTCGCCAAGCCTCACTCCCCAGATAATCGCGCTTTGGCTCGTGAATGCCGCGATATCAAAATTGACCGAGTTTATATCGGCTCCTGCACTGGCGGTAAAACTGAAGACTTTATCCACGCTGCTCGGATTCTCAAGGGGCAGAACGTCAAAGTTCCTACTTACCTAGTGCCAGCTACTCAAAAAATCTACGAAGACTTGTTTACCCAGAAATACGAGGGGCAAACATTATCAGAAATTTTCCTCCAATCAGGTTGTATTGAACCTGCTGCTCCGTCCTGTGCGGCTTGTCTAGGTGGTCCTAAAGATACGTTTGGACGGATGAATACACCAGAGGTTTGTGTATCTACCACTAACCGTAATTTTCCTGGTCGCATGGGTGAAAAAACAGCACAAATTTATCTAGCTTCACCATACACAGCAGCTGCTTCGGCATTGACTGGGTATGTAACCGACCCTCGCGAGTTTCTAAATTAAATACTTGAGGTGTCTACGCAGTTTATTCCCTGTTTTTTCAAAGCAGCAATACATTATCCTACTAAGGGAAACATTAAAGCCACACATTGCGATCAAATGCTAAAAGTCTAGCTATAGCTAATTATCTATCTCTATTAATAAATGGAGATAGATAATACTTTTAGTTTTGACGCATCAGTAAGGGGAAGAAAAAAGATGGGTTTCAATATAATAGAATCCTTCAACAACCTCAGTTTATCTGAAAAGATGGGTGCTCTAGGTTTATGTATTGGTGTTGGAACTTTACTTGGTGTCTCAGTATCCCAGCAGAATTTAGAACGCCCTAAAACTACTCAAAGCCCTTTAGAGACAACGATTATTCCTGAAACCACTCAAAGCCCTACAACAGCGCCAAGTACCTTCAAGTTTCCTGACGCTACGATTTCCGACAATATAAACACGCCTAGTGCGTCTTTGAAGACTCCTAGCAGCATAGCCCCTACTACTGTAAAAATTCCTAAAGATGGCATAACTTCCGGCAGCACAAGTAGACCTAACGATGTAACTACTGGTAACAGCACAACCAAATTTAGCGATGCTACGACTTCTAAGAGCACAACCAGCAGCACCACAGCCCCTAATACTGCGACTGAGCCTAACGTTGATATAACTCCCAGTAGCACAAGGACACCTAACGGGTTGCCAACTCCTAGCAGCACTGCGCCCAACGATACAACGAATTTTGGGAGTACGACTACACCAGATAGCTTTGGGGTTCCTAACGGGTTGCCCACTCCTAGTAGCGCACCCAACGATACAACGAATTTTGGGAGTACGACTACACCAGATAGCTTTGCCAACTCCTAGTAGTACCGCACCCAACGATACAACGAATTTTGGGAGTACGGCTACGTCAGGTAGCTTTGGGGTTCCTAACGGGTTGCCAACTCCTAGTAGTACCGCACCCAACGATACAACGAATTTTGGGAGTACGGCTACGTCAGGTAGCTTTGGGGTTCCTAACGTGTCAACTCCTAGCAGTACTGCGCCTAATGAGGCAATGAATTCTGATACGACTTCACCTAGTGAAAATTCTTTTCCTACTCCTGGTAGTATTACACCCAGTACTGTGACAGAGTAATGATGCTACAACTTCCGGTAGCACAACTAGCTCTATCAGGCATAATCCAGTCAGTCACGATCGCGCCCTATACAATCATTTTCTTCAGACTTTAGACATCTTGAATCTTTAGTTATCCATGATTATTTTGGTGATGGGTGTCTCTGGCTCCGGCAAAACTACTATTGGTCAGTTGCTAGCAAAATCGCTTAATTGGGAATTCTGCGATGCTGATGCTTTACACCCAGCAGCTAACATTGAGAAGATGCGCCGTGGCATCCCTCTAGATGATGCAGATCGTAAGCCGTGGCTTCAGCAATTACAACAGGCGATCGCTCAGTGGTTGCAGGAGGATAAAAACATAGTATTAGCCTGTTCTGCGCTTAAAGCTACCTATCGCCAAGTCCTCTTACAAGATCAGGAACGGATGAGACTGGTTTACCTCCACGGGGATTTCAAGCTAATTCAAGCGCGATTGAGATCACGCTCCCATCACTATATGCCGTCAGACCTTTTACAAAGTCAGTTAGCTACTTTGGAGGAGCCATCTGAGGCAATGTACTTTGATGTTTCCCAACCTCCAGAGGTAATTGTGGAGGAGATTAAAACTAAATTGGCTTAGGGATTTTGGTGTGAAGCTAAAAAAGCTTCAACTTCAGTCGCATTAGGTTGGGCAGCGATCGCTCCTGGCTTCATTGTAGTTAATGCCCCAGCTGCACTAGCATATTTTACAACTCGTTTAGCTGTTTCTGGATCAGCAAGGTTATGAATACCCGACTGACACAACTGATGGACAAAACCAGCAACAAAACTATCACCCGCTCCAGTTGTGTCTACGACTTCGACTGAAAAACCAGATACCTTACCTTCATTTTCCGAAAGGCAGTAAGCACAGCCCTTTTCCCCAGCAGTTACCAACACTCCCTCTACAGAATCTAGGCGGTAAGTAATCGCCCCTGGATCTGTCGTGTTAAACAGCCATTCTGCTTCTTCGTCGGAGAGTTTGAGAAAATCAATTCGCTTAAATAGGTTTTGAATTGTTTGACGTGCAGTATCAGGGTTAGACCAAAATACAGGTCGCCAGTTCACATCAAGTACAATCTTGACATCGTACTGCTCTGCTAGGTCGAGGGCGCGAAACACGCTCTTGGCGCTATCGGGATAAGCTAGTTCTAGCGTACCCAAAACTAAAAAATCTGCTGCTTCAAATAGCTGGACTGGTAACTGGTTTGCCTGGAGGCGGATATCTGCAAACTCGGCTGTGTCATAGTTGCCAAATCCAGCAAAAGTGCGATCGCCTTCTGCTGAACGCACAACATAAACTTGTCGTGTCGGTACTGTGAGATGTCGCTGTACTCCAGTTGAATCCACACCTACTTCTTGCAACAGTTGCACCAGTTTGTCACCTGGTTCGTCCTTACCTACACAGCCAATAAAGCCAGAGGAAGTACCTAGTTTAACCAAAGCACAGGCAACATTTGCTGGTGCGCCGCCGGGATAAGGTGTCCAAGATTCAACTTCAGACAGCGATCGCCCTAACTGATCCGCTAGCAGATCAAACAAAATTTCACCAAGGCAAAGTACACGCGGATTACTCATCTGTTCTTGCAGCTAAAGACTCCTACTATATTTGCAGGATTAGTATAGATACAAGCGATCTGCGTATTTTCAGTAATAAGTTGTAACCCCACTAGAAATGATTGCGGCAGGAGAGCCGTTGATGGTACATCAAGGAATTTGTTAACCAAACAT
Source organism: Chroococcidiopsidaceae cyanobacterium YX2bin18 (assembly GCA_030446505.1). Classification (GTDB taxonomy): domain Bacteria; phylum Cyanobacteriota; class Cyanobacteriia; order Cyanobacteriales; family Chroococcidiopsidaceae; genus JAHHHE01. The sequence continues at coordinate 17,625 of JAUJND010000015.1, forward strand.
TGCTCAACTGCCGTTAACTGAAATACGTTAGGCAGGCGATCGCAGCACTTCAATACCGGAAATAGCACCAAAGTTTACTTCTGACCTAAAACTGATATTCAGCGTCCCGTCTACGACTTGGATACCTTCAATAGGTACCACTACAGCAGTTAAAGCACCCCCTGCTGCTGCTGTAATATCGAAGTTATCAAACACAGTTTTACCCTCTATGGCAATATCAAAGACACGTTTGCCAATACCGCCAGCAGCCCTACCTGGAGCACCAAAGTTGATCTCTGCAAAGTGCAGACGCACATCAACTTTCCCACTTACAGGTAGGTTGTACGAGAGGAGACGAGATTCCATCGGCGAGGTTTCAGGACCTGTTTTGGCGCGGTAGGTTTGATAAAGCAGATCGTTGTCCGTGTTGGCGATTCCAACGCCGAAATTGCTCTCAACAATCGCCTCGCCAGGGCTTGAGGTGAAGAAGCCCGCGTCTGACGACCAATCTTTACCGGATGAATCTGTGTAGTCACTACCAGCTACATCGAGGCGATATATGGGAGCACGGGCGGCTGTTGTTTCGTTGGACGCGATCGCAAATGAGTCAAATGTTAAAGTGATCGGCGTTGTTGAACCTTTACTTGAGGTAATGATGCCTGCCTTGCTTTGGGCAGCAAAATATTGACCCACTTGACCTCCCTTGAGCAGCACACTATTAGGCAATATCACCATACCCGTATCACTAGTGGCAGAAGTAGCTCGATAAGCAGCTTGCACTGTTCCTGCCTGTGGATCAGTGAGAAGCATCAAATCCAAGGACTCTAAAGTTGAGGGGCTAGCAATAGGACCAACTGAGCCAACGGTAGCAATAGTAGTACCTACTCCCTTCTTCTCGGAGTATAACTGCAAGCCCAGAGTGCCATCGCTTTGAACTCTCGCTATCAACTTTATGTAATTATCTTGGTCAGGACCAAACATCACACCACCCTGCTGATTGAGGGTAGTCATATTACTAAGTGGACCGACAAGCCGGGTGCTGATAGATAGACTTAGCTGCTCTGCCATCAAACGTAGTTTGCAGCCCATTCACGAGTGTATTGTCGCTAGCACCGTTGCTGCCTGTAGTTGTAGTAACGCTTAACGTACCTAAGCCACTTGAATCGATGTCTAATAACGTCGGAGAGTAGGATGTCTTTGTCTTAAAAGTGTCGTTGTTGTTGAGTTGGGTGCTCGTAAAGCCAATAGTTTGCCCGTCCTTATCACTTAGGCTACCTGTATAAGTTTTGTTAAAGTCAAATACTAATCCAGGTGAACCAGGAAATAGACCGCCTACTGAGGGGTCTAAAGCTGCTGATTCTGGTTTAGCGTTCTTCAGCAAATAAACATGGTCGTTGTAGTCGTAGTTCTTAAAACCGCCTTCGGTGTTCCCAAGATCATGGGTGGCAATCCAAGTATTAGGAATAAGTGCCATTAGCATCCCGCACGGAAAACATCCGCCAGTTATGCAATTGACCTGTACCGTTTTTGCTATCGTCTGTCCATTGACCAGCAGTCTTAAGAGCAAAGGGTTTAGTTGGGTTAAAGCTCACAGTGTCGATAGTAGGAGACATATTAACACCGTTTACCAAAATCTTAGGCAGTAGCTTTTGATTCTCACCACCACTCAGGGCGTTACTGCCTAACACTGCGTTACCTGTATAGGGCGGAAATGGTGGCGTATCTGGTGAGTCATCGTTTGCCCTACCAGCAAATTCATAAATTACACCGCTATTGCCTCCACTACCAGCTTTAGCCACAAACTCTACTCTGCCATGTGGCTCGTCTGTGCGTTTACTGGTTACTGCTAGGGGCAACAATTGCACAGCCTTGGTAGTGTCGGCGCGTCGCCAGTAGGGAGAGTAAACCTCATCGCCTAGCGGAGCTTTGGTACCGCCCAATACAAGACTTTCCTTGCCAATATTAGTTGTCCAGCCAAAGATTCGAGTAATCTCTGCTACCGAAGGCTCGTTAGCACTCTCGTAGTTAGCAAAGTTAACACCTGCTAAATTCACTATTCTCGTCTGCTGGTCGGGGTCATTGCTGGTAATGGTAAGCGAAGCGTAATTCTCGGCGTTCAACAGGTGGGTGGTAGTGTCACTAATGCTGGAAATCCGCTTGGGCGCGAATTTAATGGAGAGGTCAGTAGACGCACCGGCTGCCAGGGTAAAGGTAGTTGGCGTGGGGTTTTCGAAGCTGAAGTCGATACCCCTCGTATGATCCCCGCTACGCACCGCGTTATCCTTTTCCTGGGAATCGCCGAAAATTAATGAATTAATCGTTAAAGTTTCACTGCCTGTATTGCGGAGGGTAAGAGTTTTAGCTGCACGCACTTCCTCATTGACCGAGCTAAAGACCATGCGGTTTTGCACAATATCCAAATCGGTGGTCAAGACTTCAAGGTTCGGACCTGCTACAGCCTGGGTTTGGAAGCTGCCAGCAGAAGATAAATTTGTTGTATCACTAGCCATAATAAATACTCCAGTGTTTGGATAATTAAAAATATGAGGAGATATACCTTAGTCCTTGACACCCAAAGCTTTGCTCATTTTTGCTTAAAGGAGCAAACTTTAAGGGGGTACGAGACGCTGCCAAGGATAAGGGGCAGAATTAGGCATACAAAAGTCAGACCTCAAGAGGTCATTACTAAAGTCATTGACTTTTCATGTATAAATTATACCAAAATGCAAGTATTTTCTCTGAGGTAGGAAGGTATCTTTATCAAAGACTTACATAACTAGAAATTATTGTTCAAAATACTGAGTAGCTAGGTATCGTCGCGCAAATTTTTAACAGAGGCTTAAGTATCTTCAGGCGCAAATTATTACTAACTAAGTGGTTAAAGCAATTATTTCCATAAGTTTAGATCAAGTTAACTGTGCCTGCACCCTGTTTAAATAATTATTTAGGAACAAAGCCAAGCTTAGTTTTACAGAAGGTACGGAGACAACTTTAGTTCCTAGCTCTAAGCTAGCAATACCAGTCAAGCTATTGCGCTCCTCAAGAAAAGTCAAAAAGGTTTGCAGTTATCAATAGGTATTTTTAAGGAATTATAGCGATCGCTAACATACTCAACAGCCATTTGGGGAACTCGTCGTCAAGACAGCAGATTAAAAAACTCTACTGGGGGAATAATTTCTTGCGTTTATTGCCGTCCCGTTGAGCAAATGTCAGAAGTCACGTATCTCAAAACCCAATGCAAAGTCTTGCATTCTCATATGCGCGATCGGTTAAAACTCTTAAATTAATTCCCCAATAATCAAGTTCTGCCTAAAAACCCTAGCTTAAGGCTGAGGAGAGTGTCAAAATAGTCCTTAAATTTTTTTGTAGCTGTGTGAGACAAATAATGACAATGCATCCTGTACTTCAACGTGCCTTTGATCGAGGTCATGCCCTCAAAATTATCAGCGGCTTGAATAATTTTGATCCAGAGCGCGTAGCAACGACTGTCAGAGCAGCTGAGCAAGGTGGCGCTACTTTTGTCGATATTGCCGTCGAGTCAGACTTAGTTCACTTAATACGTCAGTTGACAAACTTACCAATTTGCGTATCGGCAGTCGAACCAGAGAAGTTTGTTCTTGCTGTAGCAGCTGGGGCTGATTTGATAGAAATTGGCAACTTTGATTGTTTTTATGCCCAAGGTCGCAGGTTTAGTGCTGAGGAAGTGCTGATGCTTACTTATCAAACGCGATCGCTACTTCCTGATATTACTTTATCTGTTACTGTGCCGCACATTCTGGAACTAGACCAGCAAGTACAACTAGCAGAGGATCTAGTTAAAGCTGGAGTTGACATTATCCAAACTGAAGGAGGAACCAGTAGCACTCCGGTTCATGCAGGAACGCTAGGGCTAATTGAAAAGGCAGCGCCTACTCTAGCAGCTGCTTATGAGATTTCTCGTGCCGTGTCAGTACCAGTGTTGTGTGCTTCGGGGATATCGAACGTTACCGCTCCTCTGGCGATCGCTGCTGGGGCTGCTGGCGTGGGTGTCGGCTCTGCTATCAACCAGCTTAATAGTGAAGTAGCCATGATTGCTGCTGTTCGTGGCTTGGTTGAAGCGTTATTCTGTGAGTCATCTGCGTATTTTAGAGGCTAGGAGTGATGGGGAGGACACCAAGGCAGCTTGGGCATTACCTCCCTCCACCCTTTTAGCTTAGGCAATCCTTGAGGCTATAAATCACCTGTTCCTGCTGGCTCAAGGATAATTCTGGGAACATGGGCAAGGATAAGACCTCGTGACAAGCTTGCTCTGCCTTTGGCAATTGCCCCAACAAATAGCCCAGATTTTTGTAGACAGGTTGCAGATGTAAAGGTTGTGGGTAGTAGACCATTGAACCAACGCCTCGCTCTTGCAATTGACTACGCACCTGATCCCGATAAGTGCCACCCGTTGAAATACCAGGCACGATTGCCTCATTCCCCTCGCGTTGCAGACGAATGGTGTATTGATTCCAAACTCCTTGACTTTTTGCTAATTCCTGGGGTGTGACGATTCCAGGAATATGGCTGAGTAACTGGTGATAACGTCGAGCGATCGCCCGGCGTTGCTCGTTCCAGGTATCGAGATAGCGTAACTTAATTTGGAGGATTGCAGCTTGTAGAGCATCTAAGCGGCTATTAATGCCAATTTCCTGATAAATATATCGACCTTGGCTCCCATGCTCACGTAACAACCGAATTTTCGCGGCGATCGCAGGATCATTAGTCGTAACAGCGCCGCCATCGCCACAAGCACCGAGATTTTTAGTAGGGTAAAAACTAAAGCAGCCAATCTGTCCAATACTGCCTACCTTTTGATTTGCCCACAAAGCCCCTGTAGCCTGAGCACAGTCTTCGATCACTGCTAGCTGGTGAGACTGAGCGATCGCCATTATTCCAGTCATATCTAGCGGTTGACCAAACAAGTGAACTGGGATAATTGCCCTAGTTTTGCCCGTAATCGCAGTTGCTATTTGGTTAATGTCTAGATTAAATGAATCAGCATCAATATCAACGAAAACAGGTGTTGCACCGACTGCACTAACTACCTCAGTAGTAGCAAAAAAGGTAAACGGCGTCGTGATTACTTCATCGCCTGCACCAATATTTAAAGCTCGGAGGGCAAGATAAAGTGCATCAGTACCTGAGTTGCAGACTACACACTCTGATACGCCTATGTAATTTGCAAATTGTTGCTCAAAGTCCAAAACCCGTGAGCCACCAATATAACCCCCAGAGGTCAGAACTTTTAAGACGGCATCACTTACTTCTGCTTCAATAGTTGCGTACTGCTGCGCCAAGTCAAGGATAGGAATAGAATTCACACTTTGGACCATGAGTTTTAATCTTAATTAATCAAATCAAATTTTGTCCTACAAGAAAATCCAGTTTTACTTTCTCTTCTAGTTTTAGAATGGGAAATGCTGTTACTTGTTTCATTGCCGTTGCACGAGTTTGTCGACAAATGGTGCATATCCTGTTAGCTAGCTGTTGAGCCGTATCCAAAATAAATATAAGTATATCAACCTTATTTGAAGTAGTTTTCAAGCATTCAGTAACATTATATAAATGCTTTTGACAATCTTTACCTAACAAATACCGTGCTTTATTATTGATAATTGCTAATTTATTAACATATTCAGTCCAACACCTATTAATCTTAAAAATTGTAAGTTATGGCACTTAAGCTACAGTCTTAAAAAGTATTTTCTGCAGCATTAATGATAGCAAAATCCTTGTGGCTGCGTATGACTGTGAGATATCTGTACTCTTTTTTAGTATCAACACTCTCAGCCTAACTCAGTTAGGAGCACCCGTCTTGGATTTGTGTATAGCCGAATGACACTAAATTACACTAGGCGCTAGTATCCTCAAACGGGATTTCAGCGTTTTCCAAGGCATGACTGGAAATGACTCTGCTAAATGCATGATGACAGGTCTTAGCGATATTCAGAAACTGAAAGAGAAATGTCCACAAAGTTATAAATGGGTCAAATAATCCTTGGCAGTAGGTAATATTTTCTGCATCTAAAGTTTAAACAATTCTAGATTCTGGGAGCAGTTCTTGAAAGGGTAAGTCCAAAGCTTCAAGTAAACTTTTGTTTAACAAGTTTTACCCGATTGAAGATATTGAGAGCTATTGCAAGCCTCCACTAACTTAAACCTTGTTATATAAATTCGGGGGTTCTTTTCTATCGCTTGAAGATAGGTTCATATTTACGTTAGGGCTATACCAGTTTAATTATTTACACTTTCTATCCATTAATTCAGCATTAATACAGATACTCTTCTTCATAAATAATTTATCAACCCGTATTTACACGGTTAGCAATTTAAATCGTATCGGAATAATCTTAACTAGAGCAATTTATAAACTACGTCACTTTTTTTAAATCAATTCTTAAAATTGATGAAAAATTTAATTGCCAATGGCATAGTTTGACATTAATTACGATTAGTAGAAGGAACAAAAATGGCAGTAATATACAATAGTCCAGCGCCTAACAAAACCAATGGAACTGTAGAAAATGACACTATTTATGGGTGGGCAAAAGGTGGCAACGCCAGGAGTTCGTCTGGGAACGATACCTTAAATGGTCTAGCCGGTAACGACGATATATTTGGCGGGACAGGGGATGATAGCTTACTTGGTGGTCTTGACCAAGATAGGTTGTATGGTGGTCTGGGTAATGACAAGCTTTATGGTCAAGCAGATAATGACACCGTATTTGGTGGTATCGGGACAGGGGATGATAGCTTATTCGGTGGTCTTGGCCAAGACATATTGTATGGTGGTCTGGGTAATGACAAGCTTTTTGGTCAAGCAGGTAATGACAGTCTGTTTGGCGGAGCAGGCAATGATACTCTATACGGTCAAGCGGGTGATGATATCTTAGATGGTGGAACGGGTAGTGGTCAATTTTATGGTGGAACTGGCAATGACATTTACATTGTCGATACTTCAAATAACGTTATAGGTAGCCCTGTCGATACCATTACAGAATACTTAAATCAAGGAATAGATACAGTTAAGTCTTCTGCCGAGTATCATGAACTAAGTGCTAACCTAGAGAATTTAACGCTTATAGGAACCAGCAATATTATTGGTGTAGGCAACAACCTGGACAACATTATTGTTGGTAATTCTGGTAACAACATAGCTTTTGAAGAGTTCTTCACAAACGAAGTCATAGATGTACTCAGAGGCGAAGGCGGTAACGATAAGATATACGGTCAAGCAGGTAATGACGGTTTAAAGGGTGGGGAGGGCATTGACACCCTTATTGGTGGTACTGGTGACGACTATTACTTCTACAGTTCCACAGACACCATCGTTGAGTATTTCAATGAAGGCATTGACACGGTTGAGTCTGATGTCAGCTTTGGACTGGGTGACAGTTCCAATCTAGAAAACCTTATAATCCTAGTATTAACGCTATCAGTGGCACTGGTAATGCCCTTGATAATGTGATTGACGGTAATGACTACAATAATTCCTTACATGGTAGTGACGGTAATGACACCTTAGATGGCTTTCGGGGCAGTGACACACTGTATGGCGGTGAGGGCAACGACTATCTATATGGCGCTGGGACACATTTCTTCAGTGATAGCTTTGACAGAGGTAGTGATTACCTTGATGGCGGAGCGGGTGATGACACCTTAGATGGCTCATATGGCAATGACACTCTAATCGGTGGCACTGGCAATGATATTCTACTTTACGGCGTAGCAATGTTTGGTGGCGACGGCAATGATATGCTAACGGGTAATGTAGTCGGCGACGACCGCAGGGGTAGCGACAGCATAAGCACCGTAAATGGTGGTAACGGCAACGATACTCTGGCTGGAAGTTATAACGATGATATAATTACAGGCGGTGCTGGAGCAGATAGATTTGACTTCTACTCTGGAGTTAACACTATTACCGACTTTGTTGTTGTTGACGATACTATAGCTGTCTCTGCTTCTAGTTACGGTCTTACGTTAAGTGTAGATGCAACTATTGCCCCAGAAAATTTTGTAATTGGTTCAGTAGCGGGTAATGTTAGCGATCGCTTCATCTACAATCAAAACACTGGTGTTCTGTCATTCGACCCAACTGGTATTAACAACGGCGCAACCGACCAAGTAGATTTTGCAAAGCTATCGTCTGGTCTTACAATGACCAATGATGACATTTTCGTCATTGCCTAGAACCATCGCTTGCAGCTACTAAAGCGTAAGCTGGTTCTGTAAAAATCTAGTTTAACCTGAGTTCGGGTTAAGCAGATGGAGGTATTGCCCACTCTAAATGAAGGAGGGCTTCTTGGGCTGATGACAATAAGCAATCAAACCACATAAGACATTAACTGCAAAATTGACGGGACTACGATGGCGAGAATGCTCGATTTGAGAAATATTTTTGAGTTGGTCAATGATAGTCTCAATAATTGAGCGTTTACGAGCTAAAAGCTTGTCAGTTAGAGGCATTAAACGATTCTTCATGTTGCGACGAGGAGGAGCGAAAAACTCAATGCCTTGTTCTTGAAATAACTGTTGAGCCAAGGATTGAGAAACATAGCGCCTGCACAAAGCTTCGCGGAGGTTCCCTCCGAGAAAGCTGCGGGCGGTCAGCAAAGACTTTGCCAAACAGAGATTGTAATAAGCCAGGACTGGCTTGCGGTCATCAGTATTACCTGGAGTGATTTGGACATTTAGTAGTTCGCCTTGCTGATTAACTACCAAATGCAACTTAAAACCAAAGAACCAATCGACGGAGGTTTTGCCACGAGCAGCGAGGTTGTCGAAGACCCGATGTTGAGCAATTCGACGATTGTGGCAAACTTTAAGGCTGGTAGCATCGATAAAACTGATGCCCGTACATTTACCAAAACAATGGGTCAGATATACACATAAAGGAATTAATGTCCAAGGCATCCACTCCACAAACCGTTGATAGCTGGGCAATCTAGGAAATTCCTTTCGCCAGTAACCGCTCACGCAGTTGATGTAATAGTGTTTGAAATTACGATAGTGATGCTGATGAAATGCAACCAGAATTGTCATCATCTCGCTTAGACATAGACATCTTGCTCGTTTACGCGTTTTTAACCCATGACCCAGTAGTTATGAGTGCCATTGTGGTTCAAAATACGTGCAAAAGTCATCAATCTGACAAAATAATGCTTCTAAACTAGACATAGGATGGGGGCGCTGAATGCTTTGACTTACTTTCAGCGTACTTGCCCCTCCTTTTCTTTATCCCGAACTGACGTTGTTTAGTATATGCTTTCTGCCAAGTTGTGGTAGAAAGCGTTACCTTTGATTGCTGAAATAAATAGCTAAAACCAGTATACCTTTAACTACATTTGATGTCTTGCTTAGGCAAGACATCGAATTACTTTTATACGATGATGTTATCCGCTTATCTTAGGTTATTCGGTTATAACCAATGTTCTGTAGCAACCTGAATCAATGTTTTAAGGTTCCAGATTTAGGTACCATGTCTAATCTTGTACTAGTAGCCAACCGATCTTAAATTTTAGTAGCATTCCATCTTAACTCTAATATCTGCCGCGATCATCGGGTCTAGATCGTAAATTACTTTTTTCAACACACCAATCAATTGACCTGTTGGGATTTTTAATTTTGACTTGAGATAAAAGTCGGTTGGCTGTAGCTTGATCATCATGGAGAAGTCTTAAAACTTGCTTCTGAAGTTTACGGCTAGCCTGGTTAATGCTGATTAAGTCTTCTGTAGTGCTGAAGGAAGGAATTGTTTTTGATTTAGAGATATTATTTGCTTTTCTGGCACTCAAAATAACTCCCACAGTGCCACCTACTGCTGCTATGGCTAATAGCGCCCTGGCTCCACCTAATTTTTCTACCACATCCTGAGTATTACTACTAGAATCTGCAACAAGTACTGTAGTTTCAGCATCAGTAACAGTAGTAAAAATATGTGGTATTTGTCTTACTACTAACGTTGACTTACTTGCTTGTACTGATTGATTGGTAGCGTCTGACTGAGTTGCCAGCACAGTGCTATTAAGAGTGCTAAGAATAACAACTAAAGTAGCGCTTAAATAGAATTTGAACATTGATTGTCAGCAACTCCTTGATGCTGGCTTACGATAATTGAGGTTTAAAAATAAAAAACCTACAGAAATTGGGGTTTGCCTTGGTAACTTTAAATCTGCCAAAGTTAGCAATAAAAATTGACTTAGTTGCAACAACTTTGACAAAAAACTGTGAAACGCTTACATCTTACTTCCTCGTTCCCAGATGCAGCCCAAGAACGAGGTTTGGGAGGTAGTTGGATATGGGTAATTAGGGCAACATCTAAGAAAAAGGCACTTTTGGAGTTCAACCTGCTTTAGCCGGAAATTCATCTGGTCTAACTGATACAGTTACATTCTGACCATTGCGGCTGACTGCTACTGGTAAGCTGCCACCAATCTGGCTTTTGTCTACTGCTTGTTGCACATCATCAGCAGTTCTAATCTGTTGACCATTGATTTGCTGAATCACGTCCCCTGTTTGTAACCCAGCTCTTGATGCTGGCGAGTTACGGGCAACACCAACAATGACAACGCCCCGATCTGTTTGCACGCGCACACTGCCATTAGAATCACGGTTGAGAGCTTCTGTAATATCGGTGTGAGGGTTGTCATTTGGATGCCTAAGTAAGGATGCTCGACTTTACCCTTGGCAACTAACTGGTTGGCAATCTCTGTAGCTCGGTTAATCGGAATTGCAAATCCTAATCCTTGCGCCCTGCCAATGATTGCAGTGTTCATCCCAACTACTTGACCTTGTTGATTCAAGAGCGGACCGCCAGAATTGCCAGGATTGATTGCGGCATCAGTTTGGATAAAGCCGATCCGCTTATCAGGTACTCCCACATCACTGCTAGAGCGCCCTGTAGCACTAATGATGCCTGCTGTAACTGTGTTGTCTAAACCCAAAGGATTACCAATCGCGATCGCCCATTCTCCTGGTCGCAGTTGCTCGGAATTTCCGATTTGAACAGTTGGGAGATTAGTAGCTTGAATTTTAATTACTGCTACATCTGTTAGTTGATCTTCACCCAAAACTTTACCTGTGAAGTTACGACCATCCTTCAAGGTCACTGTTACAGAATCAGATCCATTGACAACGTGGGCATTTGTCAGCACCAAACCATCCGACTTGATAATAAAGCCTGAACCAGTGCCACTTAAAACCCGACCCCTTTCTACAGAACGACCTCTCAATGTTCGTTCTGAATCAATCCGGACTACGGCAGATCCGGTCTTTTCAACTGCGGCAGCAATAAAGTTAGAATTCGTATTGCCTGGGATTACCGCAGGTAACTGAGCTACAGGTTCAACTAGCCGAGCGTTTGTAGGTAGGAGTTGCGTTGCTAACAAGCTCCCAGCAGCCCCAGCACACAATAAAGAAAAATAAGTTACCGACTTTTGGAGAGAATTAGGAGACATTGTAAGTTTACGGGTTAAAGAATTGGGTACAAAACTCTTGTTTTGAATTAAGAGCATTAATACTAGACCTGTTTAAAGCAGAATTATCAGGGTATAAAATTATCGAATTTTAGTTACCGCAGCAAAAGGAACAGAAAAATTAGCTCGTGTCTGACTTCCCTCACCTAAAGAACTAGAATCAAATCTTAATAGGCGCTTGACGACATCAAGACCAACCCCAGCAGTTTGATCAAGTAGCTTTGAATCTACCTGCTTGTCGTTCGGAGAATGGTAGTTAGGTTCCTGACCTCGGTAGAAAAACAGCACTGGCACATCCGCAGCTGCAAAGGGTGCATGATCGCTGCCGCCACTACCACCGAAGGTAGAAACTCCAGGATCAGTTGCTTGAGCAAGCGTAGTTAGTGACTTAGTTCCTCCAACGAGGAGTTTATTGTTTACACCAACCATGTCGAAGTTCAGCATACCTTTGAGACCTTGAAGGAACTCAGGTTCAGCCGTACTTACAAAGGCTCTTGAACCGTGAAGACCATCTTCTTCGCCGTCGAAAGCTACAAACCAAGACTGACGAGCAAGCGGCGTAGTAGACAAGTTACGGGCGATTTCAAGTACGACTGCCGTACCGGAAGCATTATCATTCGCGCCTGGAGCACCTGGCACTGAGTCATAATGACCGCCAAGCAGCACACTCGGTCGAGTTACACCCTTGAGATGGGCGATGACGTTACGCCCAGTGACAACTCGCTGACGAGTATTTACGTTCAGAGCAACATTGAGCGGCTGACTTTGGACACGCTTAATCAAAGGTTTGCCAAGATCACCCGAAAGTCCTAGAACGGGAATTTTGGTTTTACCGCCGAGCGTGCCGGACAAACTGTCTGATGCGGTATTGACAATGACCAAACCAACTGCGCCAGCAGCTGCGGCATTCTCAGCCTTCTGGAGAAAGCGAATTTCACCGCGTTGGACAATCGCGATCGCGCCTTTGACATCAACCGAGGCGAAGTCGGCAGAGTTACCCACATTAGGCACTGCAACGAGCCGTGCCGTAGGCTTTCCAGCCAGCGATCCATTTAAGGCAATACCTGCGATCGTTTTGCCATCAAGACTTAGATTTGACCCTAAGTCTTCAAACTTTGGATAGGTGAAGGTTTGGACTTCAGCCATATAACCTGCCTTGCGGTACTCTTGGATCAGGTATGCGCTAGCTTTTTCCATCACTGGTGTTCCAGCAACGCGGGGTCCAAGCTTAACTAAAGCCTGGACATCTGCACCAGCACGCCCGGGATTAACTAAATCGGTTTGCTTTAGAGAAGCGTTACTTAGGGCTTGTACCTTTTGTGGTTGTTGGGTACACCCTGCTACTCCAATTACAATACTCGCACCTGCAACTAGCAACTGAATCGTTGGTTTTAATTGCACACTTTTTTTGTTAGACATAAGTGACTCAAACACGAGTAATTACACTAGTTCATGTCACAAGCAATTATGGATCGCGATGCCTGCGGCGGTTTGCCAAGCGACCACCGCGTTTTGAGAATATACTTTAACTTTTGTCCAATCATTTTCGCTTGACTAAGTTTTCTCCAAGAGTCTATCGATCTCTTGTTATTCTTAGTTTGATTGACAAATGTGACATAAATGTGTCAGAGCCTAGATGCTGGACTTGAGGACAGTAGCGATGCGATGTCGCTTCCTCAGCGTTGAATTAATGTCACTTCCCTTGATTGCCGACAGCTTAACACTTCGTCTAAAACATGGCGATCGCTCTTGAATATCTAGCTGCTATGGCGATCGCTTTTCTTAGTACAAAATATTAATACTTGCTTTAAATAGGAGCACACACTTGAGCCAACAACTTTTTCGGGCTTTGTGACCTAGAGTTACATCTAGAAAATTTCCAAATAATATTTAGATATAGGATGTTATTTCCAATAGTGCAAATATATTGAAAGTTACTATACAGAAACTAATTATCTATTCTCTGACAGTGCTTGAAGCTGATGTCGAGCTACACTTGAGCTAGCGCTAGTAAAGTCAACTGTTAGCTGTTCTTTGACTATGCTTAAATTTATTTTTACAACTATTCAAACCATTATAAGTATCTACTGGGCTGGAGCAGCGGCATGACAAAATCCAGCAATAGACGAGATAATGCGATTAATTGAGGAGGGCTACACTCGCTTCAACTTAAAACTTAAAGATAGCTCATTTGCTGTTGCACTTAGAAGGCTCAAAACATTCTATGCTTGGCTTACTACGGCTGCAATTGGAACTATCCTAATATTTAGTCAGTTGTTCAGAGAATTAAGCTTAGTAGTTGCTCTTACAGTTACTTACATCTTCTTATTCTCATCCTTTAGTTGGTTTTCCATTAAGTGGTGTACCGAGCATAAAAAGATGCTCAAGCAGGTTGCACCATTGGTTATAATGTTGATTCTTACGCCCTTTCTAATGAGCCTGTTGTATCTACTTGACCCTGCTGTCTCAAACCCTTTCATCGCATCAGGGCTTAATCAACTTGCTACAAGTTTTGGCTTCAAGTTTTTTGTTTCATTGCATCCAGTAGTTCAAGGTGGCATTTCTTCCGTATTTATATTGTGCTGGTTTGTACTTTGTTATGTAGTTTCATGGCTTTTTGCAGTTCCTATAGCTTTTTGTTCTGTTTTCGTTGTTGCCCTCCCAGTTTGGTTTGCAAGATTAGTTGATACAATTGCGCCCAAGCAAAATTTCTTCGGTTTTACAGTCGTAGTTTATTTTGTAGTCAGCTTGTTGCTCTTACAACTATGATTTACTTCTGGTAACATTACAGTAGGATGCACAGTTAAAAATGCTAACACCAGAAGTATAAGTGATCGCTACTTGCCCAGCTTTATCTCGAATTGCCCTTTTCATCACAGCCAAATTTTGTTAAACATAGGCACGCAAGTCAGAGTTATTTATAGTTGCAAAGTTAGTCGTAAGGTGGGTATTGTCCACCTTTTTGGTTAATAGCTTAGGTTACTTCAAATTAGTAGAGTAAGTCTTTTACGGTATGGTGGTACTCGCTATCATATGAACTAACGGTTTATGCCTACCGCCGAACAGGCTCTTGCCTGTGTCAGAGGATGTCAGATGCTCTCAAACGGGTATCAGCCTATTCATGTATTCCGGTACAACCAAAATACTAAGAGAGTTCATCAAGATTGCCCTTTAAAGGTCAGATCATGTGTAAAGGCACGATACTATAAAGCTAGATTGGAGCATGGGCTTCTATATGACTACCTTGCCAGAGATTGAAACAGCTATCAAACAACTGCCAGAAAACGATATTCGCCAACTTGCGGTTTGGCTCCAAGACTATTTGAATGAAATGTGGGATCAGCAAATCGAAGCTGATTTAGGATCAGGCAGACTGAATAATTTAATTGCTAAAGCAGAGGCAGACATTGCAGCTAACAGAGTGAGAAACCTGGATGAAGTCCTTCGCAACGGCTGATTTCTGGAGAACGTATGCAGAGTTATCTCCAGAAGTGAAGGAACAAGCTCAGAAAGCGTATCAACTTTGGCAAGAGAATCCGCTGCATCCTTCTATACATTTTAAGAAGGTAGGCAAGAGTCTTTGGTCTGCGCGTGTTAGTGCTGGCTATCGGGCGTTGGCTTTGAAAAAAGGCGACGATTATTATTGGTTTTGGATTGGCGCTCACGACGAATATGAAGCTTTACTGAATTGACTGTGGCATAGTTGAGCAATTAGTGGTGGAGGGCGCTTAGTTACAGAATAGTAACGATATAGTCTTTATCTTGAAGAACAAGCGACGATGGAAAGCATCACACTTCGTTTAGAAAATAGTGATCGCTCCAAAAAGAATTAGAGATAAAATCTATGTAAATTAATCTGGGGCAGCGAACTCAGCTAGTGGTCTAATAGAGTTGATTTTACTCTTGGAAGTCTTGTCAGTGTAAGTGATGAAACTGCTGACGGTTCATTTAAGGACGCTCAAATCACCGGATCAGGTAAAAGCTTGGAACCTTTGCCGTGACGTGGTGAAATAAAGATTATTCAATCAACATTTTATTATTCACCGATGAAAGCACCTGCTACTCGTACAACCGCATTACTCGCTACTTTTGCTTTACTGCTTACAGCTTGTAGTCAAGCTAATACTGGCACAGAGGCAACTAACACAGGGGCAACCACAGCATCTACTGCTATACCAATTGGCATTGCCTTTGCTCAAACTAGCAATGTTGCTTTACTTGGTCAAGAGCTAGTCGCTGGTGCTAAGGTTGCGGAAAAGTATTTCAATGATCAAGGCGGCATCAACGGTACTCCGGTTAAGTTAGTGTTCCAGGACACTGGCGGCGAAGAAGCTGGGACAATTAACGCTTTTCAAACTTTAATTAACAACGGTAAAGTTGTCGGCATTGTTGGTCCCACTCTATCTCAACAAGCTTTTAGTGCTGACCCAATCGCTGAACGTGCCAAAGTCCCTGTAATTGGAGCATCGAATACCGCTAAAGGTATTCCCCAAATTGGCGATTATGTAGCTCGTGTTTCAGCACCTGTTTCTGTTGTTGCACCTAATTCCGTAAAAGCTGCACTCAAACTTAATCCAAACATTAAAAAGGTTGCTGTTTTTTACGCTCAAAATGATGCTTTTAATAAATCTGAAACTGAAATATTTCAGCAAACAGTTAAGGATCAAGGGCTAGAATTAGTAACAGTTCAAAAATTTCAAACTACTGACACAGACTTTCAAACTCAAGCCACGAATGCTATTAATTTAAAACCAGATTTAGTAATTATTTCTGGCTTGTCTGCTGATGGGGGTAACTTAGTACGACAGCTACGAGAGCTTGGCTACAAAGGTTTAATTATTGGTGGAAATGGTCTTAATACATCAAATTTATTGCCAGTTTGTAAAGCTCTTTGTGATGGTGTTCTAATTGCTCAAGCTTATAGTCCTGAGCAACCTGGTGAAATTAATAATGCTTTTCGTACTGCTTATACCAATCAATATAAAAAGCAACCACCCCAATTCAGCGCTCAAGCCTTTGCTGCGGTGCAAGTGTATGTAGATACTCTCAAGACTTTGGACAAAAAAACTGATGTTAGTAAAATGCCGCTAGCACAGTTGCGTACAGAATTAAACAAACAGTTATTAACTGGAAAGTATCAAACGCCATTAGGTGATATCTCTTTCACGCCAGAAGGCGAAATTGTTCAACAAGAGTTTTATGTTGCTCAAATTAAAATGGACGCAGATGGTAGTAACGGTAAATTTACCTTTTTAAAATAACTGTAATTATGGACACAACTCTATTTTTGCAGCAGTTTTTAAATGGTTTGTCTATTGGTAGTGCTTATGCAATTTTTGCTTTAGGATACACTCTCATCTTTTCTATTTTGGGCATTATTAACTTTGCTCATGGAGCAATTTTTACTCTAGGAGCTTATTTTACTTATGCACTAATGGGTGGAAAATTTGGTTTTAGCGGATTATTGGCTAACGCAGCTTTACCTATCCAATTACCCTTTGCCTTAGCTTTAATTCTTGGAAGTTCACTTGCTGGTTTAATCGGAGTTGCGGTTGAACGGTTTGCCTTTCGACCTTTGCGCCGCAAGAATTCTGATCCACTACTAACGGTTGTTTCCAGCTTAGGTGTGGCAGTGGTAATTGTTAATGTAATCCAGTATTTAGTCGGCGCGGAAAGCTACACATTTCCAGCAAACACTTATGGTACTTTGCCAGCTGCTATTAACTTTGGTACAGCAGAAAAACCTGTCCCGATTCGCTCAGTGCAGGTAGTAATTTTTTGTGTGTCCGCTGTGATTCTGGCAATTATTACCTATTTCATTAATCGCACAAAATATGGCAAAGCAATGCAGGCAGTTGCTGAAGATCCTACTACAGCAAGTTTACTAGGCATTAACACTGATCGCTTTATTGTTTTGACATTCTTTATTAGCAGTTTCTTAGCTGGGTTGGCGGGGACTTTGGTAGGCTCTAGTGTGAGTATTGCTGGACCGTACTTCGGCATTGGCTTTGGGCTTAAGGGTTTAGCGGTGATTGTACTGGGTGGTTTAGGCAGTATTCCTGGTGCAGTGTTAGGCGGCTTAGTAATAGGACTAGTTGAGGCGTTTGTTCCAGCTGATTACTCTGCTTATAAAGATGCTGTTGCATTTGGAATATTGTTTATCATGCTTCTGGTTAGACCTCAAGGACTGCTGGGGCGGCGTTTTGTCCAGAAAGTGTAGTTATTCTGTTTACAAATTGTCTGCGAAGCGCGAAGTGGGCTGTAAAAACTAATATTTCATCCTGGTAGAAGTAATTGCGCTCATATCAGAGAACACAATTGAAATCAAAAAACTCTTAAAATCATGCTCAAATATAGTCTAAGCAGTTAATTATTAAGTTTGAAACTGCTAACCACCCCCACTTAACATGGCTGGATTTTTTGATACTTACGGATTTCTTATTGTCTCTATGGTACTAGGGGCAATGCTAGGACTGTCGCTCTACTTACCACTAATGACAGGGCAACTCTCTTTAGCTAGTCCTGGTTTTTATGCATTGGGTGGATATATTGCAGCGATTCTGTCAACTAAAGTTTTTACATCCAGTAGTGTGTTCCCTATTCCTCTACTGCTATTAGAGATGTTGATTGCTGGTGTTGCTTCTGGTTTATTGGGCATCTTGGTAGGAATTCCGGCGCTGCGGTTGCGAGGAATTTATTTGGCGATCGCAACCATTGCCTTTGTTGAAGTCCTGCGAGTTATTTCCCTTAACTTGGATATTACAGGCGGAGCAGTGGGTATTTTCGGCATTCCCCAACCGTTTCAAACAGCGATCGCCTATTTGTGGATTGCAGTACCCTTACTTTTAATTAGTATGTTCTTCTTATATCGCCTTGAGCGGATTCGAGTCGGACGCGCCTTTGCTGCAATTCGTGAAGATGAACTAGCGGCAGATGCAATGGGTATTAACCCAACTCACTATAAAGTACTAGCTTTCACATTGGGGGCAGTTTTAGCAGGAATTGTGGGTGCGATTAGCGCTCACTTTCTTAACACTTGGAATGCTCGCCAAGGTACTTTTGATGCCAGTATTATCTACTTAACTTTTGTATTAATTGGTGGCTCTAAAAGCTTTATCGGACCAGTGCTAGGAGGTATGGTATTTACAGCATTGCCAGAAGTGCTACGCGCGATCGCAGACACAAGTAGTTCACCCCTTATTGCTCAATTTTTACGGGATAGTCGCTTAATTATTTTCGGACTATTAATTGTCATCGGAACTATATTTTTTCCTGAAGGTTTAGTAACGCCAGACTTATTTAAAAGGTCAAGAGACAGAAAATAATAATGTCACCGTATATCACTAACAATACAGCAGTATCTCACAGCAATTCTATTTTAGAAGTTAAGCAGCTAACTGTCCGTTTCGGAGGTTTAGTTGCGGTAAATAATGTATCTTTCACAGTCAACAAAAATGAGATTTTTGGACTTATTGGTCCTAATGGTGCTGGTAAGACAACGCTATTTAATTTAATCACAGGCTTGCTGCAACCTTCTAGTGGACAATTACTTTATCAAGGACAGGAAATTGCTAAACTCCGCCCATATCAAATCGCTACCAAAGGCATTGCCCGCACATTCCAAAATATTCGCTTGTTTGGCAATCTCTCGGCAATCGAAAATGTGATTATTGCGCGACATATTCACACTAATAGTAGTATTTTTAGAGGAGTATTGGGCTTAGCACCTGCTCCTATTGAGGAATTGAAAACAAAACAGAAGGCTTTAGAACTTCTTGATTTGGTAGGTTTGATCGATCGCGCTCAGGAAAAAGCCCGAAATTTCTCCTATGGTGATCAACGGCGGCTGGAAATTGCTCGTGCGCTTGCTCTTGAACCTCAAGTCCTACTTTTAGACGAACCAGCTGCTGGGATGAATCATCAGGAAAAACATTACCTGAGTCAGTTTATTCGTGAAATATGTATCAACTTTAACTTGACAACTATCCTGATTGAGCATCATGTCCCTTTAGTTATGGGGTTGTGCGATCGCATCGCTGTTCTGAATTTTGGCAAGTTAATTGCTGTAGGTAACCCAGCCGAAGTTAGAACTGATCCGGCTGTAATTGAAGCTTATCTGGGAGCAGAATAATGAGCCACGATGAGCAAATAAACTTAAAAGCTAATACCCGGATACTAGAAGTTAAGGGTTTATCTGTTAATTATGGTAGCATTCAAGCCCTGCGAAATATTGATTTAACTATTCACACTGGCGAGGTAGTCACTCTGATTGGAGCAAATGGTGCTGGCAAAAGTACCACACTACGAGCTATTTCCAAGCTTGTTAAGCTCCACAGCGGACATATTTACTACAACGGACGTAACATTACGCGTCACCCTGCTTACAAAGTTGTCCATTTGGGGATTGCTCATTCCCCTGAAGGACGTAGAGTGCTAACGCGGCAAACTGTTCTCGATAACTTAAAGCTGGGAGCATATACTCAATCCAACTCCGCAGATGTGAAAGCTGATATCAATCATCAATTTGGGATTTTCCCACGTCTAGCAGAACGCCGTCATCAGTTAGCTGGCACACTTAGCGGTGGTGAACAACAAATGTTAGCGATCGCCGTGCTTTGATGAGTAGACCAAAACTTTTGCTCTTAGATGAACCTAGCCTTGGTCTTGCACCCGCGATTATGCACGAGATTTTCTCTATTATCCAAAATTTGCGTAGTTCCGGCGTTACTATCCTTCTAGTCGAGCAAAATGCCAAACTAGCTTTACAAATTGCTGACAGAGGATATGTGCTTGAAGCAGGCTGCATTACCCTTAGTGGACAAGCATTACAACTGCTTAATGATGAGCGGGTTAAAAAGGCTTATTTAGGCTAATAAGACTTACGCATTGACAGAAAAATAATTATGTGTGTCTAGTTAATGTTTGCACTTCATGGAATCAAGAAGTCTAAATGCTCACCTGGTTGCGATCGCAACTCCTCCAGCGAACCTTGCATCTTAAGCTTGCCCTGCTCCATTAGCACAATCCAGTCCGCACGATTAATTACTCTCGGACGGTGGCTAATCAGAAGCGTAGTTTTACCTCGACGGTGAGACAACAGCCCATTTAAAACTTGAGCTTCACTCACTGGGTCAAGGTTAGCAGTTGATTCGTCCAAAATCAGGACTGGTGGATCAGTTACAATTGCTCGTGCTATAGCCAGTCGTTGCCGTTGCCCTCCAGAGATATTTGCGCCAAACTCACCCAAAACGGTTTGGTAGTTGTCCGGTAGTTTGCTGATAAAGTCATCAATCTTAGCTAACTGACAAGCTTTAACAATTTCCTCAAATGTGACATGAGGAGCGCCTAAACGAAAGTTTGCAAGTATTGAGCGACTCCAAAATGCGGTTCTTGGGGAATCAAAATAACTTGTTGGCGTAGGTAGTCAAGAGATAAGTCTTTTAGATTATAGATGCCGATGCGGATATTACCAGCTTGCAAGGAATACAACCCCGCAATCAGTTTTGCCAAGGTACTCTTACCACAACCGGATTCCCCAATTAAGGCAACTACTTTACTACCAGGAATAGTGAGGGAGAAATCTTCTAGTAGATCAACTTGACCTGGATAGTTAAAGGTAAGGTTTCTACAAATAATGTCAGCATTCTCAGAAATTTTGGCAAAAGGTTTTGTAACCTCTTCCGGTTGCGTTTCTAGTTTAGCTTCGGTAACTTCTGTGAGGCGTTCAGCAGCGGTTCTAATCCAGATTACTTCGTTGATGATAATAATTAAATCGGTCATTAACCGAGTTACATTTTGGGCTAGGGTATAGGAAGCAACAAGTTGACCAATACTGATCTCTCTTGCAATTACCAGGTTGCTACCAACCCATAGTAAACCGACGCTACCAAGATTAGAGACAACATCAGAAAAGGTACGATTTGTAATTGCAATTTGAATAGCGCGAAACGTCATATTTGCTACGCTACTAGAGCGACTTTGGAGTTGTTCCCACAGTTGGGTGCAGCAGAGGTAGTTTTAAGCGTGAGTCCTCCTTAAATGTTTCTACTAGAATTGCCTGATTTTCACCTTCTTCGGCTAATACTGTTCGGGTTTTTTGCCGGAGGTAGGTAGGAAAGCTACTGTTGATAGCGTCATCACAGCCGCAATGAAAGCGGTGATTAGCATCAGTTTCCAGCTATAAAAAAGCAGGAAGCCCAAAGAAGTAACGGCAATAAAAAATTCGCTGGGTAGACTGACTAAAAGCTGGGAAATTACATTTCTAATTCGTTGAATATCTCGGAGGCGGCTGATGATTTCGCCACTGCGATGAGTTTCATAATAAGTCAACGGTAAACTTAACATTACCCTGATAAATTCAGAATTAGCCCTAACTCTAGCCGTTGAGCAAAGTGTGCAATTAGGTTCGACTGCACTAGCCTCAGACCACTACTGATCAAGCTCATCACTGCAACAGCAATAACCACAGCGTTCAGCAGCTTAGTATCTCCCCTAACCAGCACATCATCAGTGAGAATTTGGATGAGAAAGGGGTAAGCAAGGGTGATTAGACCCAGGACAAAATTAAGCAGCAATGCCTCAGCTAAGATAGCTCTGTAAGGCAAAATACGCTGTAGAAACCGTCCTAGACCGTTAACTTTATCATTCGGCGCTTGCGCAAGGCGTACTGGGTCTGCTTCCAGCAACAGCATGATGTAATTTTGCCAGCCTTCGATTAGCTGATGACGGGACAAATAACGAACACCAACAGCGGGATCGGCGATGACATACTTTTTGCCCTGCCGCCCGTACAACACCACCCAGTGATACCCCAACCAATGAATAATTGCAGGCAGGGTAGGGCATCGATTTGGTCAATAATCTCTGGTGAGGCTTTGACTTTTTGAGCGTTGAACCCTAAAGCCTCCGCCCCTCGTTTTAGACCCAGCAGAGTTGTTCCCTGTTGTCCAGTACCAACAACTTCCCGAATGTGGCTGATCGCCAACGTCTGCCAGTACTATTTGGCAATGGTTGCAAAGCACGCTGCCCCACAGTCCGACTCAGCAAGTTGGAGAACACACGGGTATTTAATAAACTTAACCATTACTGTGTTCAGACACTCGGATGTTTGGTATTTTTAGGCTTAAAAAGGGTAGTCGGCAGAAATGCCCACTTGATTCTAATCCGTGTAATTCAATTCATTAAAAGGTAGAGGATTTCACAATGGAACTCAACAAGCAAGTCAAGAAAGAAGTCAAAACACAGCCTTTAGCTAACCTGCCAGTAGTGACTTTGACTGAAAAGGATATGTCCTCTGTCAGTGGCGGCGGGCGGCGGTGGAGCTGATCAGCTCCCCGATCTCATCTTTTGGCGACGAAGAAAGGGTTCGCCTTAGCTTAGTCCAAATCAACTTAGACAAGGAGGATTTAATGATGGAAATCAAGCAGCAAGTCAAGAAAGAAGTCAAAACACAACCTTTGGCTAACCTGCCAGTAGTGACTCTCACTGAAAAGGATATGTCCTCTGTCAGTGGCGGTAGATCTGCTTGGCGCTAAATAGCCGCTGCTCCATTTTTCAGGTACGAGTCAGGAGTTCAGTTTTGTAATTGCACTCTACACAAGTCAGCAATTACTCTGATACCTACGACTTGAATCTAGCTTAATGCAACGCTCAACAAAGTTTCTATGCTTGTCAATATTGTAAAACCCTGCTAAGTCCAGGGTTTTTTAATGACTTAGCGATCGCATGGCTTTTTAAACCATAAATTCAGCCCACTCATGTTCACTGAACCCAGCCCAGACCTACTCCGCTCAATTAAAAGCGATGAGTTCCTCCCCCTATCAGTCTGTGGACAGTGTGGGGGGGGGCTTTTTCTTGTTGTAACTGTTGGCGCAGCCATAACCCTTGCCGCTGTTATTAAGTACAATATAACCGTCAAAGCTTCTGCCACTGTCCGTCCTACCGGAGAACTCCGAATTGTCCAGGCAGCAACAGCAGGAACTGTCAAAAGCATTTTGGTTCAAGAGAATCAGGTTGTTAAGGAAGGGGATGCAATCGCCCAAATCGATAATTCCCAACTCCAGACCAAAAAGAGCCAACTGCAAGGGAATATCCAGCAAGGGCAGCCGCAACTAGCTCAAATCGCCGCCCAAATCAGTGCTCTCGACAAAGAGCGTGATTCTGAGTCAAGCTTGATTAACCACACTATTGCCTCTGCTCAAGCCGATTTGAGTCGTAATCAACGGGAGTATCAAGAGCGGCAAATCACTACGAAAACACAAGTACAAGAAGCTCAAGCCGCCTTAGAATTAGCAAGAGTGGAACTGAAGCAATATCAGCAACTGGCTTCTACGGGGCGATCGCTACTCTGCAAATCAAGGAAAAAGAACAAGCATTTATTGCTGCCCTTGCCAGACTGGAACGCGCCAAAGCCACACTCAATCCCAGTGTTGCACCAGTGGCGATAGCGAATGAACGGATTTCTCAAGAAAAGGCAAGGGGAGAGTCAACACTCTGCCACGTTGAACAAAGAAAGAGAGGAACTGATCCGGCGGCAAGTTGAAATTCAGAATCAACTCAACCGCGATTGCCAAGAACTAAAACAGATTGAAAGCGACCTCAAAAAGAGCCTAGTCAAATCCCCAGCGGCAGGCACTATTCTTAAACTAGATTTACGCAATCTTGATCAGGTAGTTCAACCTGGAGATACGATTGCCCAAATTGCTCCCAGTAATGCTTCTCTCGTAGTAAAAGCTCGTGTTGCCGCTCAAGAGATTAGTAGTGTTCGAGTCTGCAAAGAACAAAAAGTTTTAAGCTGTCAGGAGGGTCGAGTTCAACTGCGGTTTTCTGCGTATCCCTATCCAGATTACGGCACACTTAAAGCTGCTGTAAGAGCGATTTCTCCCGATGCCATTACTCAAAGTAACACCTCTGGTGCAGTTGCCCCATATTACGAAGTTACGATCCAGCCAGAAAGACTTTATCTTGTGAAAGGCGATCTCTCCTATGGTGTCAAATCTGGAATGGAAGTTACAGCAGACATTATTTCTAGAGAAGAAACTGTCCTCACTTTCATACTGAGAAAGGCAAGGCTGATAACAGATTTATGATTGGGTATTGGGGAGCAAAACTCAGAAGTAGGATAAGAAGTTTCGGCTAGAGTCCATACAACGGTCGAGCGAAACCCGCTCTGACAATGCCATGCCTTTAATGCATAATAATGTGTATTTGTACAATACGTAAGTCCTGGCTAATTATAATTTCCCTTTCTTGCCCTTCTTTCTAATGGGTCAGGGGGAATTCCTTCTAAAGTGCAATATCCTAATTCAGTAAACGGAGAGGGTGGGATTTGAACCCACGATGGCTTGCACCATAACGCATTTCGAGTGCGTCGCATTCGACCACTCTGCCACCTCTCCAAAAAGTATAGTATTAGCTATTTTAATTAAGAATACCACTATCTACTAACTTTTCACAGTAAAGAGTTCCTGTTTTCCGAGGCAACTATCGCTGCGGCAAACTTCCCTCCAGGTGTTGATTGGATAGCACCATCTCGTCCTGTAAAGAATACCTGAGTTTTACCTTGACGTAGCGTAGACACAGTATTGGGGTCAGGGGTAGGGGATGAAATAATCGCAACTTGCGGTTTTATTGCCTGCAATAAATTAGGAGCTACCACTTCTCCAGACCAGCAAAGAACTTGAACACGCGGTAATTGGGTTAGTAACTTATGTTCTTGATTGGGTTTAAGTCCCAGCAATAGCCAAGTCTGACCTTGAATTTCAAGTTGCAACATCGGAGCTTGAGCATTTATTAATTGCATAGTTGTAGAACCCGCAGTTACTGTCTGACCTACGCTTAAAAAATGATGTTTTGCCCAATGTGCTTGTACTGCTTTAAGAATTTTTGAATTACTTGCAGGATCTGACTCTAAAGCAACATGATTATAAAAATTTTTGACTGGCAGACGTTTGAGAATCTCCAACCAACCACTAATACTGGATTGAGAATTCATCGCGATCGCCCAATCTATTTTATTTATCCCTTGCTGCTGCAAAAAAGGAAGCACTGTAAACCGCACACTATCGGCATTTCCACTATTAATAAGTGTGACTTGTCCGTGCTCTTGAATTACCATAACTGGTTCTGCGTCAGTCGCCAAAACAGTCACGCGAAACACAGTGGCTTGGGTTTGCCAAACTGGAATTAATACTAAAGTAAAACTAATGGCTCCTGCTAACCACCAACGCCGCTGCCACCAGGGTTGCAGCCAAACTAAACTAATTAATCCATAAATGGCAAGTAATTGCAAAACGGAGATTGTGCCAACGGCAATAGAATTTCCTGGCAACTGGGAAAACACTTGCACTAGCACAATTAACCAATGGGTGGGGTAATACAGCAGCCAACTCAAGGCGCTTCCTGCTAAAGGCCAAATCAAAGCAGTCAAAGCACTGATAATGCCGCTGATACTAATTACAGAAATTAAGGGTGTAGTCAAGACATTCACCACAAGGCTGTAGAGTGGCACAACGCCAAAAACATGGAGTTGCAGAGGTAATGTCCAGATCGAGGCAGCGATTGGCACTGCTATTAAGCAAGCGATCGCTGGTGGTATCCAGTCCAACTTTTTAATTAATGGTGGCACTGTTACCAATAATCCTAGAGTAGCCAAAAAACTAAGCTGAAATCCCAAATCCCAAATCCAGAGGGGATTAAATAGCAACAAAAGTGTTGCGGCAAGTAAGAGTGTTCCCAACGGCTTAACTTTGCGCTTTATTGCCAAAGCAATTAATGCGCCAAACCCCATAACTACGGCGCGTAGCACTGAAGGCTGTAAGCCAGTTAAACCAAGGAAAATAACCAAAGCACTTACGCCCCAAGCAACTTGTGCTCTAGAAGAAAGACGTTTTGTAATTACTAACAGCAAACTTAGAATTAGAGAGGTTTGAAATCCAGATGCCGCTAAAGCATGAGCTAATCCCACCTGAATAAAGGAGTCGCGGATATCGTAGGGCAAATCAACAGCCTTACTCCCCAAAACCATTGAACTGACAATAGGTCCTTCCGGGCTGCCCAACCACCGAACCTGCGACCGCACAATTCGTTGTCGAATAATCCACCATCCCCACTGAGGTTTCTGAGCAGTAGAAATCACTTGCAGCCGTCCACTAAAACCAGCAAATGTGCCTTCTCGCTCCAGATAACTGCGAAAATCAAAACTTCCTGGATTTACCGCTGGTTTTGGTTTGTACAAAACACCAGTAACAGCGATTACTTGACCTGGATATAAACCAGTAACTTGAAGTAAAGGTACAGTCACATACAACTTACCTGTAACTGTCTGAGCGAGTGCCGCTTCGTCCCCGCCTTTAATTTCCAGTTGAGTAGTCTCTAACCAAAATTGTCCCCGTTGACTCCGCGTTAAGCGAGGTGGACTCACAATCTTGCCTTGCACAGTGAAGATTTGTTCTTGATTTGTGCCATCAGCTTGAACAAATTTACTAATATCATTCACTGCTGGTTGTGGTGTTTGTACCTGCAAATATAAAGTTGCCACTAAGCCGACTACTCCAGCTATAAGCCACAATCCTGCTTTAGGACCGACTCGCCAGAATCGCGGTATAACAACAGCTGCTCCTATCCCTACGGCTATTGCAGCGTAACTTCCCCAAGATATTGCTGTAGATAGCAAGCCTAAAATATAAGCCAGGCAGAGAATGACACCACTAATCTGAGTCATTAGGATTTAACAATCTAAAAAAATAAAAACGATACTACAGCGCGGCAAAAGCGGGGAGAATAATTCTTACCGCTAATAAATACAAGGAGGATTAGACCGGAATCTTCAGTCTATCTTCCAGCAAAAATAATGTCCTTTTTCTTTGCACCCTAGTATTACTTTCCAAGCGATTAGCCTGAAAATTGCCATACGCTGTCAAATGAAATATTAAAAGGTCTTTTAAAGCCTGAAGTTAGGGCAATGCCCTCTACATAGGAGTAAGATAACCAGAGGCATGAAGCGATCGCCTACCTTTGCAGTTATCCAGATTTCCTCAATGTAGCAACCCTACTAGCTTTTAGCTGCTCAATTACGGTGAAGCGATAGGTGCGAGGGTTACCTGCTTAAAATTAGAATTACGATTCAACCGTGCCTTTGTTGCAGTAGTGTGATCGCGCTGCAAACATCACCATATATCTATATCTAAGGTAGTAGCTTCAAGGCAGATGTAACGAACTGTAATAATAAAGGAAAATAGTAGTTAGTAATACAAGAATAAACCAGATTAGATGCAGACTAACATCCCTACCGTCCGAAGCTTTGACAATGAGGCACAGATTACAGCAACGGAAGTAGCAGCTATAAACTACGAACAAGCCGAGCAGCAATTTATCCACTTACTTGATCTAGAGGATCTAGACAAGAAACTGGATGCACAACCTGAAATTGCGAGTGATTTTGAAACAGCGCTCGCTACCGCAATTACAGAAGCATATACAGAATCTAGTTCTGACAAAGCACATCTATTTCTACAACGGATACTGTATCGCATCAATCGCCTCAAGCTATTTTGGTATGACGATCTACGACACTATACCAATGAACGCTCGGAATACTTACGGAAAGTACGCGATCGCATTGAAACACCTTGGCAGGAATGGGAATTAGCACAACTTGATGTTGCAGCACTGCAACAAGAAGATGTCAAGCAAGGATTAACTTCACGTAGCAATCGCGATCTCAATCCACCTTTGTCAGATGATAGCCGCTATTTGCAAGAACAGATGACCGAAGCTGGATACCGTCATGTACTGGCGATCGCTTCTTTTGATGGTTTAGTCGAAGGTAGCCGCCTTTCTCGTATCCTGGGTGGTGCTGGCAATGAGGTGCAGTCAACGCTGACGAAGGTACTACTAGAAGAGTACGGTAACGGTCGTTTGTCGCGAAAACACTCTACATACTTCGCCCAAATGCTTTCTGAGTTTGGCATGAACACTGAACCAGAGGCATACTTCGATTTAGTGCCTTGGGAAGTGCTAGCTTGTGCTAATCATAACTTCTTAGTAACTGAGCGTAAAATCTATTTTCTCCGCTACAACGGTGGATTAACTTATTTTGAAGTTGCGGGACCTGCGGCGTATAGAAACTATCTAGCAGCAGCGCAACGCTTGGGACTATCACAGGCTGCCATGGGCTATTGGGAACTGCACATCAGAGAAGATGAACGTCATGGTCAATGGATGTTAGATGATGTGGCATTACCATTAGCTCAACAGTACCCTAATGATGCTTGGGAACTATTACTTGGATACGACCAAGAGAAGTTAATGGGCGATCGCGCTGGTGTAGCTGTAGTCAAGTCAGCACGTGAATTAGACTACACCGCATCATTCAACCTGCTGAAGTAGATCTAAAAAGTCTTAGCATTACGTCCCCTCTTTAGTTTTACTTTTTAATAGGGGACGTTACTGTTTTCAACTTATTACCCTTAACACTTAACAATTAACTAAGCATCAAATCATTTTACAAAGCTGTCATTAACCGAACTAACTCCGTAGACAAATTCACTTTAGATTTAGTCTGCTTTGTAAACAGAACACCTGCTAATAAGTAGATATTTTGTGAATAGAAAGCCATGTTATTTATTCGCATTTCTTCTATTCTAGTTTTCACTTTTAGCTCGGAACTATAATACCCAAATGTTAGAGGCGAAATTATAAAATTAGCAATATGATAGCCCTTTGTTACTGCATAATCAATTAAACCTTCTGGATTAGAATAACTAGAAATCATTAGCAATGCATTCTCGTAATCTAATGATAGAAGTTGTTTCGTAATTGTAATTCCGTCAATGCCTCCATGTAAAAGAGGCTGATAAATTTTGTTGTCTAGTGCTGGAAGGTATGGCGGGTTTGATATTAAATATTCTGCGTTGGGTTTGGAAGAGTCAAAAAATGATTTATTGTGAATAATATATTTATCAGTTAACCCATATTGCTCTATTTTTGCTTCTGCTGCTTCACAAGATAATGGATTCATTTCAAATCCATGCACTATACCATTAAATTTTGCTCCCAGCAAAGACTTGATTACAGGAATACCATCTCCTGAACCAAGCTCAATAATTGATTCTGAACCTACACAATTATTAAAAACTAATGCTTCTAAACAATGTGAATAAAAATTAGATTCCTCTGGACAAAAGAAGATGTCCTTCAAAAGTTTAGCTGAAGTAACCATTTAAGTTTTGTAAAATACAACTAATATTAAAATTAGTATTTTAGGAGTTGTAATGGCATCTACCATTAGGATTATACTTAGAGCTAATTTAAGTATTTATACTTGTTATATCAACTTCATTCTTTTCGTTCAATTGCTTGAAAACTTTAAACAATAGAGCTTGAACTGGTTAAGCTTCTTAAACTTAATACTTTATTCAAGAAGCTCAAGTAATTTTTGATACATCGTCTTTTATGTATATTCGGTTTTTTAGAAAAGTTTGAAGTGAGTATTAGTAGTTTTTTGCTGTATAAAATTGATGATTACTTAATTAGGTGTCCACTGCTTATTGATGTCTAAGTCAAAATATTAGCGTATCTTATTAGCAAGGCTTTGTTAGTAGGGTATTATATGAAAATTCATATAATACTACGTAGACTTGGAGTTTTTATTCAATATAATTTGCTATTTTAGCATTTGGAAATAGGAAAGGTTTTCAAGTTTTAGATAAATCATAATCTAGTTATAGATTACCTTAGACATAGAAATATACCTGTATTTATATTTAGGTAATACAGCTTGCTTTCAGTAAAAATCTTATAGTTAATAAAACACTTCAGAATAAAGTTATAATCGTTTCTCAGGTAATTAACCTTCTAAGTAAAGACAAAGTAGAAATACGTAATTAGTGAGTAGCTAATATTCACGAAAAATTCAAGTTAGGATTACAAACGTCGCTAATTAGCAATTTAAACTTAACAATAAAAGCCCAGCTAATTCAGTACTTAGTAGTAATAAATATAACTGCTTATTCCTCTTAATTTATTACCAATAAATTAACAAAAGAGAGATGAGTAAGGCTTGAAAATTATTCAATCTTGCTTGCACTGGTTATATACTAGAGTTACCCCATAAAATTATATATATTTGAGCTATATTTTCGCTAAATTAGTTAGAAGTTCTGATGAGGGTAAGGCATTTATGTTGTGCGGCAGTACCCTTTGAGAACGAGATCTAGATTTCAAGGATTGTTAGTTATGGTAAAGCTTGTTTGTAGCGTTTTTCTAAACGAAATAAATTACAAACATAAGTGATCGCTACTATATTAATCAAAAGACAACTACTTCCTAGCCATAGTAAGATGTACGTGGGAGCCATGACTATTCCAACTATGAACCAAGTAAATACGTGCCACAACATTAATAAGGCAAAAATGCTAGCAATTCCAGTGACTTGCCATACCTGAATTGGGCGAAGCAGTGCTGTGATTGTTGTTAAAGAGGTAGCAACTAAGTTGGCTGGAATTAGAAATGCACATATGCTGATGCAGTTAGTGCGTGAGAACTCAGCTAGGGAATTAAAGTCGAACATTATTTTTCTAAGTTAAAGTTGCTAAATTTTATCTAAACTCTTGACCAATACCTTAAAAAGTGGCTGTTGATTACACTTCTTGCAATAATGTAACTAATTATCGGTTAAGTCATCTAAATTTAGTATGCCCATATTTAGTAGTAATATGAGTAGACTGTTTTGGATAAGGACTGGGTTAGTGTCATTGATGCCGCGATCGCTTGCTTTCAACATCATCAAGCGCCTAACCATCCGCAAATTTCCCGCTGTCCAATGGATTAATACCGAAGATGTTGCACGCTGGCTAGAAGATTCTGAGGAACCACAACCTGTATTCCTTGATGCTCGGACTGAGGCAGAGTACGCTGTAAGCCATCTTAAACAAGCACAGCGCATCGAACCTAATCATCTTGAGCAAGCAGTGTTGCCATCAAAGGATATGCCTATCATTGTATATTGTTCAGTGGGCTACCGCAGTGCAAGAATTGCCCAGCAGCTAGAACAGGCAGGGTTTTCTCGCGTATACAATCTTGAAGGCAGCCTGTTCAAATGGGCTAATGAAGAACGCCCAGTCTTCAAAAATGATCATCCTACACTGCTTGTTCATCCCTATAATCAGCTTTGGGGAAAACTGTTACAGCCTAAATATCGCGCAAAAGTGAATGAGAATCAGAAACGGGTATCTGCTTGAAGTGCGATTTGCCGGAGGTAGTACCTAACGCCAAGGGCTTCGCTAATAGTATCACACTTCATCCAACCATCGTACGAATATTAGAACCCGTGCCGACATTTACCTTGATAGCCGCAATTTACAGTCGCTATCCATGCAACAACTACGTTTAGCCACAGCGAAAACTAAATCCGAAAGACGTTATGACTTGGATTGGCTTAGAGTACTTGCGGTACTGCTACTAGTATATTTCCACACGGCAGCAATCTTTTATACTGGCGACTTGGGGGAGTTTTATGTCAAAAACGACTCGTCGAGTAATGAAATGGAACGCTTTATCTTATTTGTACACCAATGGCATATGCCGCTTTTTTTCCTCCTCTCAGGAGCAGGCACATGGTTTGCACTTTCTTTCCGAACACCAGGCGAGTATGTGATAGAGCGATTCAAGCGACTTTTTATCCCCTTCCTATTTGGAACTTTAGTAATTGTTCCACCCCAGGTTTACTACCGACTTTTGAGCAACCCGGACTACCAGGACTCCTACATTAGACCTCTTGCAAAAGGGTAGGGATTTATGTCAGAGGTAGTGTAAAACCACTACCCATGCCAACCTACGAACAAATTAAACATCTCAAGCCTGCTCAATTTAGACGAGCCTGCGGTGTGCAACCTGAAACTTTTGAGCAAATGGTAAGTGTGATTACACAAGCCAGAGCCCATCAGTCACCAGGCAGACCAAGCAAGTTATCCATCGCTGACCAAGTCTTGCTTACCTTGGAATACTTACGGGAGTACCGCACCTATTTTCACATCGCTCAATCATGGGGAGTGAGTGAAGCGACAGTCTATCGCATTGTTCAGCGTACGGAAACAGAGCTAATCCACTCACAACTGTTTCGCTTGCCAGGACGCAAGCAGCTTTTAGAGCCTGAGCATGAGTTAGTGATGGTTGTGGTGGATGTGGTCGAGCATCCGATTGAGCGTCCCCAAAAAACAGCGAGCTTACTACTCCGGCAAGAAAAAACGGCACACACTCAAGTCTCAAGTAGTGGTTAATCAGGCGACGGGTCATATTATCTGTACGGCTCACGGCAAAGGTCGAGTCCATGATTTTCGACTATTCAAAGGCAGTGGTGTGCGAGTGCATCCACAACGGCAGTGTTTGGCTGACCGAGGTTATCAAGGCTTGGCAAAGCTGCATCCCAATAGTTGTATCCCCCACAAAAAGCGACCAAACACACCCTTGAGTGTTCAGCAGCGCCATGAGAATCGCCAGCTTGCCCAACTGCGGGTGGTGATTGAGCATGTCAACGGATATCTCAAGCGGTTTCGGATTCTGGCTGAACGTTATCGCAACCGACGCAGACGCTTTGGCTTGCGCTTCAACCTAATTGCAGGCATCTATAATTACGAACTTGCTCGTTCTGCCTGACCTTTTGAAAGAACTCTATTCACTTCTATCCACAGTTTTTCAATGGCATTCGTCCTCAAGGGAATTTTGAATGGGGACACCTTTGGTTTATTATTTATCTTTTTATTTTTCTTTGATTGCCTTGCCGCTTTTCCTGTATCTAAGACAAAATCCTAACCAGGAATTACTCTCAAAGCTTGCTAGATTCTTAGAAAAACCTGGAGCAATATTCTTGCTTGCTTTACCACTTGCCATTATTGAAGGATTTTTACGACCTAAATGGCATGGTTTCCAGAATCTTTATAACGACTGGGCAAACTTCTTCTTATACATCTTCTACTTTATTTATGGCTATCTCATTGCCGACGCAAGATTTGGACAAGCCATAGACAAGCACCTAAAAGTCTCTGTGATCATGGCGATTACTTCCATGTCTTTACTATTTGGCTTGTGGGCAAATGATATTCTCCCAAATCGGGCTACTCAGTAGGATATGTTCTGTACCAAATGTTTCGCGGAATTAATTCTTGGTTTTGGGTAGTTGCTCTGCTGGGCTTAGGTAGAAGATACTTAAATTTCAATAACTCACTGCTGCAATATGCTAGTGAGGCTGCATATCCGTTTTACATTCTTCACCAAACTATTGTTGTAGCGATCGCATTTTATGTTGTGCATTGGAATATCAGCATAACCAAGAAGTTTCTTGTTATCAGTACTGCCTCGCTGGTGGCAACGATAGTCTTGTACGATTTATTGGTGAAGCGTAATAATATAGTGAGATTTTTGTTTGGGTTGAAGCAAATTAATTAAAACGCGATCACATCTTAAGCGGACGAAAAAGCTTTGGAAATTACCTGCTCTTGGCATCAAGTAAATTCGCATTCTAGCCGCGCCGTTATACCGTGACAAACTAATCAAAACTTTTGTATCAAAAACATAGCGCACTTCACCCCTCATTTATAATTGAATCCAAAATTCCTGGGGTTAGTCCTCGCGCTTGAGCAGTCCGGCTAATCTCACTCATTCCTTCTTCTATTCGTCGTTTGCTTCGAGTTGCCTTACTTAAGTTTAAGACTAAGTAATGCCTTCAATTTACGACGCTGTTCCTCAGAAGCAGCCTCAAAGATACGGGCAACCTCAGCATTAACTCGAATTGTGATAGTTTTAGTTTCCATAATTGTTATGTAGTGTTTTAATGACGATGCTATTTCATGAACAAACCTGATGTATTTTTATAATTCCTTCTATTGGTCTGTAGCAAACTTAATCAATTGCTCTCTTCTACTATTGAAACAGTTATTACTTGCCTTAGAGTTTAAGCTTGGCGATCGCAATGGGATGCCAGCCCTTCATCGTCATCAAGCGCACATCAAAGACCTCGTATGTCTTTTGGCTTAAAAGATATTCGTCTTTCAGCAGGGTTACTTTCTCTTTATCTTCATAATGTGCGCTTGAAACCTAATGGGTGCGTTCAGCGGCGGCAAGTAGTCTCGAACTCTACACCAGGGACTTTCGACCGTCCGCTGCAACACGATTGTTAGACCGCGATACGCACCAACTCACCTACTTGAATTGATTTGAGTACCTCATTTAACTGTGGCAGAAGTACTGACAAATCTTCAAAGCGGTTGCTTCTTGCCTCAAGTATGACAATCGCAATGGAAAACAAAGACAAATTCTGTTCATATGGAATGCCCTTGTCAGTTGTAACAAATACATTAAACTCTACCTGAGCAACACGAAGTAACTCCCCGTTTTGGATACCAGTTTACCCACAATCTCTAACAGTAACTGCTGCACCTTCATCAAAATGCTGCTTTAGCTTGCGAGGCAAGTTCTCATCACAACACACGCATCACCAATCTCTGCCTCTTTGAGAACCATCTCTAGAAAAGCAACTGCTTGCTCACGAGTAACGCTGGGGAAGTCATCCAGAAAATCATCTAACGAATCTCCTGCTGTCAGGTGTTGTATGAGAGTTTTCACTGGTACGCGAGTTCCTGCGAAAACCAGTGTTCCACTCATAACTTCCAGATTACATGAAACAATTTGCTCTCAGTTCATAATCCTATCCTTAGTGCTGAAGTTATAAGTAAAGGCTTAGGTAGATGTATCAATACCATCTCACATTTTAGACATGGAAAGAACGAGTAAACACTATAATTTGTCGGGTGCAGTGATTTGTTAGGTGCCTTCAATATTTTCACTTAGCGCAAATTTGGCGAATACTTCTGCTTCTGTCATATTCAAGGTTTGATTGGCAAATTCATAGTAACTAGGTTTCATGTCTATAAAGATTTGCTCCTTGAACTCAAACTCAATTCCATTCTGAAAAAGACCGACTGGAACAAAATATTCTTTGGTGGGCAATAATCTGTAGAAAATATGCGTACCGCATTCACCACAAAAAGCTCTTTCAGCCCATTCTGAAGACTTATACACTTTTAGTTTATCAACGCCGTCTATCCGCACATCTGATCCGCAAGCTACACCTAATGCTGGTCCGCCTCCCCATCGCCGACACATTCCGCAATGACAGGCATCTATGCTGTTTTTGTCTGGTGTTCTGACTGTTATTGCACCACAAAGACACTTACCATCCATTCCTATTTCCTCTATTTTCAGTAATTACTGTCTGATTCTGGTACATAACGCCCCCGTTCACCCACCGCTAATAGCTTCTTACACTCAACAGTCGTCCCTGTCCGGTCGGTATGCAACGGGATCGTTAGGCTTTTGCTATGTTAACGAACTCATTTAATTGGGATCATATCTAATGATGTTAAAGCCTTCGTCTGCGGTCGGTGGTTGAAAATATGTGGTGATGTAGTCGAATTCCGCCTCAGACATAATCATCGAACCTTCAGGCTGTTCAGCGTTTCGTTTCCGCAATTGCTTTTTGCATAAGGAGTCAGGCACAACAATGTAATGAAGCATATGATTCACTTTGGCTGCTTCAAATATTGAACGAAACCATTGTCGCTGAGAAGGAACATTCCCTGGGAAATCTAGAACAACGGATATTCTCTGTGCAAGAATATCTTGCACGTGCTGTAAGACTACAGGTTTTAAGCGTGACGAATATCTCAAATAATCATCAAAGGTACTACTTTCTTTCGGGTACAACTTTGACAACCAGATATCTTCACTGATAAGAACGGCATTATGGTCTGATGCCAGCTTTTTCGACAATGTTGTCTTTCCTGATGCCATTTTGCCGCAGAAAAAGTGCAGAACGGGATCGGTTTTCACTATTCACCATCCTTACATTTTTCAAGTTTACTTAATAAGCCTAACTAGTTATTATACGGAAACTTTCCGTGTATATATTCTGATTCGGGGAGATATACCGAAATTTTCCGTATATTACCAAGAAATACAGAGAAGTTTTCTGGATAACATTCTATATCAGGAGCTTTTGCCGAAAGTTTCTGTATATTATTCTGCGGCGACTCTTCTTTTGCGTATTTATTAAACTTTAATTTAGGAGTCGCCCCTAATTAAAAATTCCAAATCTTACCTCATAACCATAGGGTTATTTCTCCATCGCAATCGATTTCATTACCATAAAAGGTCGTGGGTAATTTTCTGGGCCTGCTCAAACTTTAAAGAGCTAAATAATAGTCCTACTGGTTCTGCCTTCCTACTCTCTATTAGAGATTTTAGCTAACGAGATTGCTCCCATTTATAGGTGGAGTTTCAAACTAGACAATTAAGCATGATTACTCTACTCCATACCAACTTCTTATTTTCGCCAACTAACCCTAGCGATCGCAACCACACCCGCATCCTCAACAATATCAGCCGCCTCCCAGAATCACATCGCCTCTTGTTTGTCAACCCTGGGACTGATGTAAGCTTCGGTTAACCTAAATTAATTTAGTTAATAAAAGTTCATGTTATAGAAAATAACTGGATTAAAGGTTTCTAAATTTGCCTTCTCAAGTGAAGGTAAAGCATTTGTAAGAGTAATTTAAGGAGAGACAGTGACACAACTGAAGCCAATCAACCAACAGGTTGTCGCAGTCGTTGGGGCTTCCAGCGGTATCGGGCGTGAGACAGCCCTCCGGTTTGCTAAAAAAGGGGCAAAAGTAGTTGTCTCTGCTCGGAGTCAATCGGGGTTGGAGTCCTTGGTAGACGAAATCAAGCGCTCAGGGGGCGAGGCAACATACATAGTTGCTGATGTTAGCAATTTTGAACAGGTAAAGGCGATCGCAGACAAAACAGTCGAGGTATACGGGCGACTCGATACGTGGGTACATTCCTCTGCCACTGCTGTCTTTGCCCCTTTCGACAACATAACACCGGAAGAGTTTAAGCGCATTATCGATGTCACCCTGATGGGACAGGTATACGGTGCAATGGCAGCTTTACCTCATCTTAAGCGTGAGGGACGCGGGGCGCTAATCCACATTTCTTCAATGGAGGGCAGGCGGGCATTACCGTTACAGAGTCCCTACTCTACGGCGAAGCACGGTTTAGAGGGCTTTATTGAATCCTTGCGCGTCGAGCTAAAACATGAGGGATTACCTATTAGTGTGACGAGTATCAAGCCAGCAGTAATCAACACACCCTTTTACAACAACGGTCGCACAAAGTTAGGCGTAAAGCCGACAGGCATACCGCCGTACTACGAGCCGAGCCTTGTTGCGGATGCCATTCTCTATGTCGCCGAACACCCAACTCGTGACTTCATTGTCGGGGATGTTGGCAGAGTATTGGATGTGGTGCAACGGCTCTCGCCTGGACTGGTAGATAACTTGTTGCTGCTCGTCGGCTTCCCCTTGCAACGCACCAATGAGCCGAAATCGGAAGATGCGCCGGACAATCTCTATGAGCCTGTCCCAGCCCATGATCGCGTTAAGGGAGACTTTGGCAACTTGGTAGTTCCCAGCGTCACTGATTGGCTAGATATGAACCCGCCGCTTAAGTGGGGTGCTTTGGCAGCTGTAGCACTTGGAGTTGCAGCAGTTTTGGGAGGGTTGACTCCTAAAGAATGACAATTTTCTGAATTTCTTTCTCCCACCCTCATAATTTAATCCCGACGAAAGAGACAAGCTTGATTCAAATCGGGATATGTTCAAAAAAACTCAAATTAACAGAGGATAAATCCGATGACTAATGAGCCTAAGCCAGTGCTTCCAGAAGATCCATCTGAAGCTGAACCCGGAAGAGGTGCTCCAGGGGATGACCATGTTGGAGTTCAAATGGCACAAGATCCAACGCTAATCAATGCCCCGGATGCCATAATTCCCTCTAATGCTCCTACAGAAATGAGCGTACACCAAGTTGAAGCTTTTGAAGAGCAAGAACAAGAGGAAGGTGAAGGTTTTACTACTACAGATGGCTTTGTCATCGATGAAGCTGGCTTGCTTAACAACTTTGCAGTTGAGCCGCCAATGTATTATGAAGGCGAAGAGCCACCAGTAAGCTAATTTATTGCTGGGAGTACTTAATTATTGAATTGGCTCCCAGCATATTTAAACCTTTTAAAATTAAGCCTTAAATACAATCGCAGGATCAACGCGCGTAACTTTTTGAATTGCAAAAATTGCTGAACTAACGCACATCAAAATCGTGACCCCAAAAACTGCGATCGCAGTTACTGGTGTAATCAAAATCATAATTCCTTGAGTCGCAAACGTCCAAGCTCCTACGCCAAAGCATAAAGCCATACCAGGGATATAGCCTATAATTGACATCCACAGCGCCTGCTCTACAATCACACCGTAAAGAACCCAATCAGACGCACCCATTGCTTTGAGCGTGCCAAACTCCTTTATGTGATCAGCTACAGAGGAGTAGAGGATTTGAGCAACAATGATTACCCCAACAATTACGCCCACCCCTGCTCCTAAACCTAAAAGGAATCCAATTCCCGTTCGTCCTTGCCAAAAGGCTTGGGTTTTTTTAGTAAGTTCGGTACGAGTATAAGCACGGGTAGTTGGTAGAGCAGCTTCTAACTTCTGTTTAAGTAACTGTAAATCCTCGTCAGGCTTTGCTCTTATTAAGACATAAGTTATTAAGTCAGATGCGGCTAACTTCTTTGGTGCAGCATTAGAAGTTTGGCTTTGATTTAGATAAGTGTTAGTACACTGTAAGTCTGTCGATCCTGATTGTAATTTGCAAGATAAATTAGCAGTTTGACCAGAATTTGCGTAAGCGTTGGCACTCTCCAAAGAAGTAAACATAAAAGGATTTGAAGCAATTGAGCGGTTTCCTTTGGTTAAGCCGACTAACTTTGCTGGTAAGGAACTAACTTCAGCTACATCACCTATCCGGCTTACATTCAGAGAATTTGAGTTAGTTGCATCAACCATTACCGTATAAGGCTGCTCTAGCGCTCTCAAACTCCCTTGGGTAATATTTATCGGTGCAAACAATTGCCCTTTAAGATCAAATCCGATGACTCGCACTGGAGCAATTTCACCTAAGCGGTGTCGCCACACACCTCCTCTCACAATTAGCGCTTCTGCTCGCGCCACGCCCGGAACTTGTTGAGCTTGGATCAGGTTTGTTAAAGGAATCGGCAACGTCAAATCAACGTGTACCAGGCTCTCTGAAGCCACCCAGATGTCCGCCTCAGAGTTTTTAATTAACTGAGTACTAGAGCGAGTAAACCCATTAAAAATCCCACTCTGAATTGTAACCAGGCTAACGGCAAACATAATCCCCGCTTGAGCTACAAGAAACCGAGGAATGTCTTCAAGCAGGTTTTTACGAGCAAGTGAAACCATAGAAAAAACTTGGATATAAGTGAATGCTCATAAGCAATTAATCTACCTAAGAGAAATCTTCAGGCAGGGTTTGTTAATTTAAGTTTATTCCGTGTGCCTCGTATACCTGATGGTTAAACAACTGAAAATCTAGTTCACACTCCTTAAAAGCCTGATCAGGTTGATTTAACTAAAGGATGTAAGCTAAGCATTGAATTGCCAACAATTAAAAAAAGCCTGTAAGACATAGCAATGGCTCCTTCCAGACCCTATCAACCGCTACTTTTACGATTGCTGCATGGACTGAACAGTATCTTTGTTATTGGGGCTATTATTACTGGGTTCTGGACATACGATACCTACGATGGGCGGTGGGGGCGACTTCCCCTACCTCAATTCAAGGAGATCGAAAGCATCCATGGCACCTTCGGATTATATGCCCTGCTGTTGCTACCTATATTTGCTCTATACGCTTTTCGCCGCGGACAAAGGAGATTGATTCAGCCTGATACCCTGGCAAAGCTGACCCAGGTTGGCAAGCCGATATGGTGGTACACGCTCCACCGGATCACCAACACAGTCATGCTCTTAGCACTAACCTTTGCCGTTTTCTCAGGAAAAATGATGAGTGAAAAATGGTTACCACAAGGGGAATTTGATCACACTTGGTACTATCTTCACCTCATTGCTTGGGCAGTGATGATTCTCTGCATTTCAGTTCATTTACTAATGAGTGCTAGGGTAGGCGGAGTTTCTTTACTCTTGTCGATACTAGATTTAAAGTTTCGTCCTCAAGATAGCCCTGCTCTTTGGTCTGGACATATACGCAACTGGCTGAGTCAGCGCTTCAAAGGAACTCCTAAATGAAGCAAAATTTAGCCCTTACTATCATTGAAATTATTGTTTTTATCAGCATCATCGCTGCCTGGATAATTCCGCTCTTACCGAAGTTAGAACCTGAGCCAAATACAGGTTCTCTAATTTTGAGCGCTCCAGGCGCAGTATGGTTAATACCTGTTGCCGCTAAACAGAATTCCTAAATCAGCTAGGCTTTTATAACTTTGTTACCAAAACTAGATGCAATTCTAACTAGCAATCCTTTCTGAAACTGCCGAACTAAAAACTTCAGCAACACTAGTCACCTCACGATGAGCTTTAAATTTGGCTACTCCTACTAGATATTCAGTTAATTGTCCTTCAATTTCTTGGCGGACAATTTGGCGATAGTCGATGAAGTGTTCAATTAAGGCACAATTGCTGAGATAAGGGACAAATACAGCTGGATTATGCCGCATGATTGAAAACAACTGCTGCCAGAACTGAAAGCGGGTACTACGCTTGATTCCCTGTCGCCAGAAAATAGTTAATACGGCGCGGAGTTCAATTAATTCCAGCATCCGAAACGGGACTTTGTGAGGCGCTGGCTTCATGCCCATAAAGTGGCGATATACCCGTGATAGGTAGCGGCTAGGTTCATATAGTTCCCAAAAGCAGCTAATATATTCACGCGCTAGTTCTTCTGGAGGTCTAGTGGGAATAAAATTAGTCAGCGTCATTTGATGTCCAGAGGTTTCCTTGCTGTCCTCCAGTAAACGACCTTCCTTTTGGAGTCGCTTTGATAAGGCTGTGTTGGGCAATGCCTGCAACAGACCAAACATTGCTTTCGGGATAGACGTAGCTTCTACAAACTGGATAATGCGATCGCCTGCTCCTGGTTTTTCCCCATCGAAGCCCAGGATAAACCCAGCCATCACACTTAAGCCCGCTTGATTAATTTTCTGCACAGATTCTTCCAGCGAATTGCGCGTATTCTGGAATTTTTGAGTTAGTGCTAGGCTCTCTGTGTCTGGTGTCTCAATGCCCAAAAACACAGCCCCAAAGTTTGCCTTAATCATTAGATCAAGCAACTCTTCATCCTGTGCCAAATCTATCGAAGCTTCAGTTGATAGGCGGAAGGGATATTTGTGTTCTGCCATCCAGGGACCAAGTTCACGTAGTAACAGCTTGACATTACGCTTATTACCAATGAAATTGTCATCTACCATAAATACGGAGCGCCGCCAGCCGAGATCGTATAAAGCTTGCAACTCTGCTATTAACTGTGCGGGTGTTTTGGTACGTGGCTTCCGCCCATAAAGAACAATAATGTCGCAGAATTCACACTGGAACGGGCAACCCCGCGAGAACTGCACTGACATCTCATTAATAGATTTTAGATCCAGCAGATCAAATCTAGGAATAGGTGTGGAACTGACATCGGGCTTTTCGCCTCCAGCCGTAAATATGCCTGAAGTTTCACCCCGCTCCAAAGCCTCAACAAACATTGGCAGAGTAATTTCACCCTCATCCAAAATCAGAAAGTCTACACCTGCTTCCTGCGCTGACTGCGGAACGGACGTGACATAGGGACCACCCGCCGCCACTAATTTGCCGCGCCGCTTCGACTCACGGATTAAGTGCAACATATCCGGCTTCTGGACAATCATGCCGGAAATAATTACTAAATCTGCCCACGCCCAATCAGCTTCGGTTTCAAACTTCACATTCCGGTCAACTAAGCGAAACTCCCAAGTTTGGGGCAGAATAGCAGCGACAGTAATCAGTCCCAAAGGGGGAAGCGAAACCTTGCGTCCAATAAGTTCTAGCGCTTTATCAAAAGACCAGAACGATTTGGGAAAAGGGGGTATAGGAGCAAAACTCGCATTCGTCAATCCTCACACTAATTAGATTAGAAAGGCTTTCAATAAACTGAAAACATTTTTCTATACGCGAGAGCAGTCTAGGGTTGAATATTTTTATTTGCTTGAACTTGGCTGATTAAAAAATTAACCCTGCTTCACCCAAATCCTACCGCAGAATTAATTAAATTTTAAGCTAGCCTGTATTCAACAATACAAATATATTCTCTAATAAACCTATCCCAAGATTGTAGGCAAATAAATCTACTTAATAAGTGTTGGCATTGATGGAAATGCCGCTGCTCAACCAGAGTATTGTAGCCAAATGGTAAGCAGCGACACATGATTACTAAACGTCAACAAAAAGTTTATTTGACAACATTTAAACTTGATTCATTAACGGTGAGATTAACAGGTAATGATTGACGCAGGCGATCGCCATAAAAATCTAGCGCATTACCGCTCAACAACATCCCTAAATACTCTCGGTCATAACCGCCATCAGCTACATCTTTGACACAGTTATGCAGTACGCCATCCCAGTGACCGTAATCGCCAGAGAAGCAAGCCAAGCGCTTACCTGTTTCACCCATAGCTACAGGAAGATAAGCAGGACCCGGATCATCTGATTCAAACGAAGTAAAGATTTGACCACGTTCAAAGTAGTCCATTGGATCGCGGTGGCGTAGATCGTAATGCTCATACAAGCTTGCGTCATTAATCTGACTTGGATCGTGTTGAGCATTCCACATCAAATCAAACAAATTCTTCGCTTGACTAATCAAGTTGAAATTGTTGCTTGTCCCTCTTTCTTGGATCATCAACTTGGTGAATTCCATCAAAGAAGGGCGATATGGGTGCTTGGGGTCAAAGTCGCGGATACGTTTTTCCCAATGCTCATGGAATGCGTGTGCTAAATCAGGAACCCAACCACAACCACCTTCTAAAAAGCCAACCCGCAGTGTGGGGAATTGCTCAAAGGCTCCATCAAACACCATCCGCGCTAAAGCCAACTGTTGCTGATTACGCTGCACGAAGATATGCGTAAGGACAAAGGTTTCGGTGTAATCAGAAATGCCACCCACCATATAAGAACCTGGCCTGCCGTGAATGCCCAGTCCAATATTTAAATCTACGGCAGCTTGTAAAATCGGTCGAAAGTCAGGATGACTAATTGTCTTACAGCTACGGATATCAGGAAAAGCATCAGGCGCTTTCGGATGCGGAATTGGCATATTTGGGGCAACTGCGACACCAATCATCCCAAGTTCATTAACGCAACGGTGCATCTCGGCAACAGCCGCAGCTACGTCTTGGAGAGGTAATACGCCAATCGGTTTGAGGCGGTTATCATATCCGCGACAGTCATCAGCCATGTAGCTGTTGTAGGCATCGACACAAAGCGATCGCCAGATCCTTGTCCAACAGGCTAGAAAAGATCAAGTTAAGCGTGCCGTAAATCACATGGACATCAACGCCTTCTTGATCCATGTGTTGAATCCGCTGGCGATTGAACATTGCGCCCAAAGTTGTATCAGGATGCAAATTGCGAAAACCACCTTTCCCTAACCCTTGCGGCTGCGGAAACATCCGCATAAAGTCGTTTTTACCTGTTGCCGGATTAAAGTCTACGATCCGCGCTCTTTGATCGCCTAAAGCATCAATCACTAAACCAATGCGATCACGGTACTCCGGTTCTATATATTCCCGCATTACCAACGGGTTTTCTAGCTTGTGAGCATCGGCATCAATGACTGGTAAACCTTGATACATGAATTATCCTTACTGTTAATAGTTGGCAAACATTTAAAACTATCAGTTTTTCTTGAGTAAGTTACATCAAGCTGACGCTGATTAATAATGGCTACAAAGAGCGTTAAACGGTTTTGGGCTTAAAATAGTTCCAGAGTTGGCGTAAACCAAACCATCTCTCGAACGACCACTGCATTGATGTAGGGATAGTAATCCAAACTGGATACTTGACGAAAGCGGGTTGATTTTTCTCGAATAATATATGCCCGCCAATAGCAAAAACTTGGGTTAACACTAAACAAACGAGTGTCAACCGCCAATTGTAAGGTAAGAAGACAACCGCGGCGATCGCCAGCAAATTCGTTAAGTGGTGCAGAAATTGGTTAATCGGATTTTGATGGCTGGCAGCAAAAAGTAGGCTTTTGCCTCTTGAAAATAGCTCAAACTTAATTCTCCTAGACTCACACCAAAATAGGAAAAATTGTAGCGTTGCAGGAACAATAGCACTACA
Source organism: Chroococcidiopsidaceae cyanobacterium YX2bin18 (assembly GCA_030446505.1). Lineage (GTDB taxonomy): Bacteria > Cyanobacteriota > Cyanobacteriia > Cyanobacteriales > Chroococcidiopsidaceae > JAHHHE01. Next base: position 62,392 of record JAUJND010000015.1, read on the forward strand.
ACTCCTTAATATGCGGCAAAAACTAAAAAGTTTTTACGTTGCTTTAGTCCAGTTAAGAAAGTGGCAAGTTATAAGTGGCAAAAATCTTACTCTCCCCTATAACCTCGACACCTCTGCCCTTCTGCATCTAAGCAGATAAATTAGCTGCGGGATAGTTTACCACCACCGGAGTTGCCAACGACCCCGTTCTGGTTGACTCAGTTCTTGTTCTGTCAGCCAGTCCACAGCCTTATAAGTTCCAAATACATGATCCCACCAGTCTACAGCTAGACCAAAGTTGTGATGCCACATTCCGTATTTATGATGGACATAATGAACAGGCATCTTCATCCAGAAGCACTTGGTTGGATTTTCGTGCTGTAGCTGATGAGCATAAGCTGAAAAAGCAGCAAAAAATAATGCTCCTAGGAACCAACCAATACCAGCTGCCCAAGAGTAGAAAAACATGATCACCATTACCACAAAGCTACCCCTAACATAGTCCCGAAATTCCCACACCACTCCCTGTCCTTCATTGCGGCGGTGATGATCTCGGTGACGTTCACCAATTCGAGGCGAGACGTGCATCAAGCGATGTAGCCAATACTCAACTAAACTTGCCAAGACAAACGCTAAGACAAAACAGACGCTTCCTAAAGCAAGCTTTGCTAATGGGGTCATAAATTCTTATTCCTCACACATCTGTACAGACTAACCCATGTGAATACTTTGATATCGTTTCACGACTAATGATGTAGCATTTTTTTACTCGGCGGTAGTCAGGTGTAGATGTAATCACCTTGACTTGTTGAAGTTTGTCGAGTGCAATTCTCCATCTAAGCGATCGCCTTACCAAACCACTTGTCATTATAATAAATAAGCTCTTACACTTTATGGGACATTTTCCTGAATTTTTTATTTCTGCTGCTGAATAGAGCAACTATGTAAATGTAACAAAAGATATGGCAATGCAATCAGATTAACAATAACTGCACGCCATTTACTCCAAGAAAACACTGATCTTAGATTAGGATATTCTCTCCAGAATCGCTCAATAACATATACTATTTCGTCCCCTACTGCTGTTACGTCCACTATTTTGGAGTAATATAAATAACTTCGCCTTGAGTGAGGATTACTTCACATTTATAACGGAGTACGTCTTGGAACTTCGGAAATGATTGAAAGCAGGGTATAGCTGACTAAACCAACAATGCAACTTTAAGCCAGAGAGCAAATGAATATAGATTAAAAACGGATATAAGTTATATGTTTGAGATGCTGGAAAAAATACTAATTTTTAGTGCCATGGGTGCATTAATGTGCCGTCTGCTAAGTTATAAAATTATATTTTTGACAGGAAATCTCCCTAAATTAATGTCGTTTTCATGAGCCTTATTGTTACGCAAAATTTCTGCATATTCAGTGAATGGCATAGCTTGCATATCAACTCCAATTGCTAGATTTTTCTACCTGCGTTTGTTCTGCTTGTACTTATCACTTCCATAATTTCGGAAGAGAAACTCTTGATTACCAAACTTTTCACAGAGATATTGTAAGTTGCAGTCACCTTTATTCTTTAGTAAACCTGTAATGATGACTGGTAGTCCGTTGATTTGATATTCTTCAAAAATCTCTAGTGTTACAGATGTTATATCAACTCTTGAGATGGAATTAACTTGGTTGTCCATTCCTAATTCAACATCATTTTTTGTGTGTTTTCCATTATTAAACTCCTGACTATTTTAGAGTTACTGATAATCAGGCATCTAGAAATAAACTTAGTTGTTTACTTAATACTTATGCCTTAGTATCATCGCAAAACAATCATAATAAAGTTTAGCATTTAGCTTGAAAAAACATAAAAAACCTACTTTAATCGTCATTTAGTGTACTGTTGCTAACAAGTATGAGGTGCTGATGTCAAATTTATTGCTGCCACTTTTAACGACTATCGCTGAACGCGCTAAGGCGAATTTTGTGAAGAAAACTCGCCAAACCTCTGTAGTGCAGGAACAGTTCTTACGGGATCTGTTACAGGCTCATAAAAATACTGAAATAGGTCGTAAATATGGGCTAAAGGATATCAAAACAATTGAGCAATTTCAAGCTCAGATTCCGGTTCTATCTTTTAGTGGCTATGAACCGTACATTGAAAGCATTGCCCAAGGCAAAAACAACGTTTTAACGCCCGATTCCGTAGTTTACCTCAATACTACTAGTGGCTCGACGGGAAAGCAGAAATTGATCCCAGTGACCCAGCGATTTCAGAACTCGTTGGGATGGGCTAACCTGACTTGCATTGGATTTTTAAGTGAGGCGCTGCGTGCGAAGCAACTAAAGTTTGGCAAACTACTGGTTACCAATACAGCACAAATAACAGGGCGCACCAGTGGTGGTATTGACTACGGTCCAGGAGGTACAGGAGTTATGCGTATGGGTAAGTTCCTCTACGAGCAATTATTTGCTCACCCTTACGAAACCCTAAAAGCAAATGATAGTGTAACACGCCACTATTTATGCTTCCTGTTTGCTCTACGCGATCCGTCAATGCGAGGGATAGGCGCTAACTTTCCCATGCTGATCCTGCGGACTTGCAACTATTTGGAGCGCTACGCCGAAGACTTGATTCGGGATTTAGAAACAGGGACAATCGCCAGCTGGTTAAAATTAGAACCAGAAATTCGGGCTTTCTTAGAGCGGCAATGGCTGCCTGCACCAGCCCGTGCTGCCCAACTACGTGAAATTTTGAAGTCGGAGGGACGGCTAACCCCTAAACTAGTGTGGCCTCAGCTATCTTTTATCGCCACCGCACGTGGAGGAACCTCAGATTTTTACTTGGAGCGATTTCCCAACTACTTAGACAACACTCCTGTATTTGGTGCCGTATTCGCCACAGCTGAAGGAACCCTGAGTATTTACCATGACCTAAACGACAATGGCAGCATCCTGGCAATTGAAACTGGCTTTTTTGAGTTTATCTCAGAAGATCAATGGGAGGCAGAGCATCCCAAAACGTTACTAGCCACTGAAGTAAAGGCAGGAGAACTTTATCGAATCTTAATGACCAACTATAGCGGCTTCTACCGTTACGATATTGGCGATGTTGTAGAGGTTGTAGGGTTTTACGAGCAGGCTCCCTTGATCGTATTCCGTCACCGTCGCGGCGGCATACTGTCTTCTACGACTGAGAAAACGACTGAATCTCACGCCACTCAAGTGATGCAAGCGCTTCAGCAAGAATTTGGCTTACCACTGGAGGATTTCTGTATCACCTTGTCTGAGAATGAATTTCCCGCTCACTATCTGGTAAACATTGAACTCGCTCCAAGTCATGAACTTAGCAATCCACAAGCCTTCTTAGCTAGCTTTGACCAGAAGCTCAAGGAAATTAACGTATACTATCAAGCCAAGCGGCGAGATCAGGTACCCTCCCCTCGACTGCGGATTCTCGCTAGTGGCAGCTTTGCGATCGTCCGCCAGCGTCAGTTACAGAAGGGCATCCCTGATTCTCAGTTGAAATTTCCTCATATTAGCGAAGACAGAGGTTTTCTCGCCGGACTGACAGTAGAGCAGGAAATTAGGCTTACAGGAGATTTAGCCTAACTAAGGAGTAGAAAACCAACAGGTGTGTCTAAACCTAAGTTGCTAACGTCTGTCTAAAGGGGATAAGTAGTAACAGCCCTGCCATAAACGCTACACTGGCTGCCGCGTAAAAGATTCCTTCTAAGCCCCCGTAACTTAGCACTGGACCTAGCAAGATTGGGGAGAGGAACTGTCCTAAAAAGCCTGCACCTGTTCCTGCTGCTAGAACACTTGAGCGCAGTTTTGCAGGAGCTAAATTTGCTAAGGCGTTGTAGAGATTAGGTAGAACAATGCCGAATCCCGCGCCGAAAAGCACTGCTGTCAGCAGAATCAAATTTAGTTGGTGAAGTAATGGAATCATTCCCACTGTCACACCCATCAGTCCAAATCCCACGGCTGTTGATTTAGCTAAACCTAATTTTTGAGATAGCCGCCTAGCTCCGAATGCTGATATTGTAGCTGCACCGATCGCCCGTGATGCCAAAACAATACCATTTAGAACTGCCCCCGCTCCAATTGTTGCTTTGAGGTAGAGTGGTGCATAAATTACTACGGCGTACATCGAAATTGATGCTAGGACAAGAGTAAATAATAACCATAAAGCTTGGGGATGCCCCAAAACCTGACTTAATTTGTGGCTCGGTTCTGCTGTCGCTTTAGTCCGTAGTCGTTCCTTGAGAATTAATTTTGCTAGAACCGCTAGAGGTAATCCTAATCCATAAAGATAAAAGGCAATCTGCCAGTTGGCTGCACCAACCCAACCGCCCAAGAGGGGAAAGGCAATGCCAGTGATTGTTAAGGTACTTGTTGCGTAACCCAAAGCTTGTGATCGCTTCTTACCTTCGTACATACTCCCCAGCAATCCTAGACTAGCTGCGGCAATTCCTCCACTCGCTGCACCCAGTAACGCCCGCGTTACTAACAAAGTCCAAAAACTTTGCATCCAGGCTCCTGCTATCCCAAACACCGCATACAGGATCAGCGAAGGTACTAGCACTTTTAGCCTCCCAATCCGGTCTGCCAATATCCCTAACGGGGGCTAAATAAAGCTATTGTCAAGCAATGCATACTCACCAAGTTGCCTGCTAGCCCTGGATTGAGGTGGAGTTGTTGGATTATGTCTGGTAAAACTGGGGCAACAACTCCCCTGCCATTGTCGTGAGAGAGCCTGCCAAGAGCAGCACTAATAGCCTCAAATCGTGCCACATCTAATTTATACACCTGAAGTATTAAACCGCTTCGCGGAGTCACTAGTCCATAGTCCTTAGTCCTCAGTTTTTAGCTAATGACTAGTGACTAATGACTAATGACCCACTTTAATTAAACAGATGATAATACTAGGTATATAGTTTCAGATAGTGGACAGTTGCTATGGTGTCTGTACTCATGCTGACAAGTTGATTGACTTAAGGGAAACTAAAAAGCTAAATACTGTAACAGAACAGCCAATAAACACACAGGTAATGGAACTAGCTACGACCTTGATAAGCCAGACGGTTCAGAATGCTGTTCGTGAAGTGGGCATTAACCCGAATTACTGGTACGCGGTTGGATGGGCAAACCAGATCAAGCCTGGTGAAATTATGCCCGTGACGATTTGGCAACAAGCGATCGCAATTTACCGCGACACAAATGGTCAAATCCATGCGTTAGAGGATGTTTGCCCCACAAAGGCGTAGCGCTGCATAAGGGACAAGTTCAAGGGTGTAACCTTGCTTGTGGTTATCATGGTTGGGAATTTAACGGCAGTGGCAAATGCGTCAGCAGTCCCTACCTTCCTCACACACAATAGCTGCCCCGTGCCCAAGTCCGGAGTTATCCAGTTCAGGAATAATACAATCTGATCTGGATTTTCCCTGGTGATCCTACCCTAGCAACCACCTGCCAACCACCTGAAATTTCAGAATTTGAGCAGCCCGACTGGTTAATGGTTCCAGTTAATGCCCACTTCCAGGCGCATTTTTCGATATGTAATGAAAACACGATGGATGTCTTTCATGGTTTTCTGCATCAAGAGTTACAGGGCTGGTTCGATCCAGTGCTAACTTCTTTAAAAGAGACTCAGTCATCAGTCTGTGCTGAATACAACGTCTCTTACAAAGGTCGCATGGCGCAATTTTTAGGATTGTGTGATCGCGCAGATCAAGTAACTACCCTACCCATATCAGTCAATTATCGTTATCCTCACTATTACAGCTCGCTGCAAGGAATTTCTTCTCTCTACTTAATGCGCCTACCCGTAGGACTACATGAAAGTCGCTCTTTCGCGCTGTTCTTTTTCAAAGTTCGCCTACCTAGATGGATACTTAAACCACTTAAACCCTTACTTGAAGTAGTTATTCAGCGCTTTGTATTAAATAAATTTCTGGCACAAGATATTGAAATGATTGAGAGTGAGCAACGAAACTATTTGGCTAATCCGCAGCGGCGATACGTCGAGATTAATCCAGCAATTATTGCCATCCAGCGGTTAATTGTCCAGCAATATGAACAATTTATGCAAGAATCTAGTCAATCGGCATACAGGGGAAACCAGGATAAAAAGCCTATCTCTTTGTCTCAGGTAGTTTCTCAAGAAGACTTGTGCGAAGTAATCGCCTCTGGTCAAGCTGAGTTAACTAAAGAAAATACAATCGGATGAAGACAATATTATCAGCTGCTCTTGCCAGCACATTGCATAACGGTACTCAATGTCGAGGCTCCCAAGCAAGCTGGGTTAATAACAAAAACACTATCAGGAGTTCTTCCATCTAGCGTTCTGTTGGCGCTGGATAGCACATAACTAGCTAAGAACAATATACTGTTGAGCCAGAGGCAATAGGCTATCTGGGAAAAGGTGAGAGGAGTGAGATGCAAATTGTTAAAGATTATGTTCAGCGCTGGTATGAAAGTGGGTTAGATCCCGACGAGTATATTTGTCATCAAAAGCAGGGTAACTTAGTTGAAATTGAAGAAGCAGCTACAGGTAAGCGTCGAACCGTTCTTACCTTCTGTAGCAACGATGTTTTAGGACTAGTTCAAGAAGAAGCCGTTAAGCAAGCGGCGATTAATGCCATTTTGCAGTACGGAACGTCTAACAGTTCTTGTTCAGTTTTAAGTGGCAGAATTGCCCTGCATCAACAGCTAGAAGACGAGATTTCAGCTTTTAAGCATCTGCCCCATACGCAGCTATTCGTAAATGCTTGGATGGCAATGCAAGCTTTGATGGATGCCTTCTGTCACTTGGCAATTCCAGTACCAGGATTTCGGCATACTCAAGAAACTTTGATTCTCACAGATGTTTTAAATCATGGCTGTATTGTTTCAGCCGTAGTCAACGCCGGAACTCGTTCGGGGAAAGTGTTTGGACATAGTCCTAGCGTGCGAGTTAAAGCGTACCGCCATTGTGATACAGAAGATTTAGCGCGAAAGCTGTATCGCTATGCTAGACCAGGCGATCGCATTCTAGTTGTTTCTGACGCTGTTTTCTCAATGGATGGCGACATTGCACCATTGCCAGATATGATCAATGTCTTGCATAAGTACGAAGGCAGTGTGCTAGTGATGGATGAAGCTCATGCTAGCGGTGCGATCGGCGCAACGGGAAGGGGAATATACGAACATTTTGGAATACTACCGTCTGATGCAATTGAGCAGGGCGTTGTACCGCTGATTATGACAACTTTCTCTAAGTTTGCGGCATCAGCTGGAGCGGCGATTAGTAGCCATGTAGCGGAATTGAAACCACTCCTAAATGTATCTCCTACCTCTATTGGCACAATTTCTTTGCCGCCACCAACTACAGCTGCTGCTTTAGAAAGTATCCGTCAGGTGCGGAAATATCCTGAACGAGTCCAAAGGCTTCAGGAAAATACTCGCTACTTGCGATCGCGCTTAATTGAGCATGATTTTGCCGCAATTGGCGAAACCAATGTTTTACCAGTAATTTTACCTCCAGAGATTAATCCCAAAGTCTTTGGTAGACTGCTTATGCAAGACTATGGCATTTGGGTATCTCCAATCTGGTTTATTGCCAAACCCCGAATCCGGATTACTGTTAACGCCCTCCACACCAAAGAAGAGATGGATCGTTTGGTTGCCGGAATGGTGGCAGCTAGGGATGTGGTGTACAAACCGACAATTAGTGCCTAAAGAAGGACTAGGCGATAGGGTTTAGTATTTTAGATTAACTTTTTCTCAACCAAAAATCTAAAATTACGAATCAAAGATTC
>JAUJND010000137.1 GCA_030446505.1 Chroococcidiopsidaceae cyanobacterium YX2bin18
TTAAAGCTGAAAAATATGAACAATCCGCCGTTAGAAGTTGCTTTCTGGATTGGAGATTATTTACAACAACAGCATAGCCGTGATTGCTTAAATACTCACCAGTTAACTGCTATGCAAGATTTAGTCAGTAAAATGGTAGATGCTTTAGGAGGTTGTGAGCGAATTTTAAAAACTCCTATACCGCTTGCCTATGCTATACATTTAAAGCAATTGTTATTAATTTATTGTCTATTGTTACCTTTTCAATTGGTTGCTGATGTAAATTGGTGGACTGGGGCAATTGTTGCTTTAATTAGTTTTACATTATTTGGCATTGAGCAAATTGGTATTGAAATAGAAAATCCTTTTGGTCATGATGCCAATGATTTACCCCTAGATGCCATTTGCCACACCATGTTACGCAACATTGAAGATTTAATTACTCTTAGCCCTAGTATTAACTCCTATATACACAATACTAAAAATAGACAATTTGAGTAGTAATTATTTAGAAATAAAGTTAAATAATGCTGTATTTAAAAGACGCTGATGAGATTATCGCTATAATTGCCAAATATGTTGAGACGAAGATGTTATGGATTGATACTGAAGTTGCTGATTTTCTCACTCGTAGCCCAAAACTATCTTTAATTCAAATATTGGATAATTTAAGCGATCGCACTGGACAGAATGTTACGATTTTAGATGTTTTAGAACAGCCTGAAGTTGTAGATATTTTTGTTAAACAAATTATGCTTAATCCAGCTATTGAAAAGGTATTTCACCATGCAAACTACGATTTGAAGTATTTAGGTAAGACTAAAGCAAAGAATGTTACTTGTACACTGGAAATGGCAAAGAAAATCCCTCACTATATGCTGCCATTACCTAGTTTGTCGCTTAAAACTTTGGCAGAAGCACTTTGTAATATTTCAGAAGTGGACAAAAGCCAGCAATTAAGTAACTGGGGACAGCGACCTTTAACTGATACTCAGCTTAACTACGCCAAGATGGACCCAGTTTATTTAGCTATGGTACATCAGCAGCTGTTACAACTAACTCACCTAAGTAATCCTGATCCAGTTGTTGAGGATGTAGCGGTATTGGCTGAACGCTATTTGGAACTAAAGCAACAGTTACAAATTCTTGATTCAGAATTTACTCATGTTGAGAACAGGCTCAAAACAGCAATGCAAACTCAGAATGTGAGCGAGATAAATAATTTAAAATTATTGCAGTCAAATCGAAAAACTATAAAGGTAGAGTTTTCCCACCTAGTAAAAATCACGCAAGAACATGGACTAGGATTAGATTTTCCGATCGCACTGACTCAAAAGCTGCAAAAGCAACTAGGAGAGATTATTGATCAACTCTCTGTGCAGGTAGAAACAAGTACCAGCTGGCGGTTGCAGAAACAACAGGATGAATCAGCAGATGATTCACAAAGCTCTTATTCCGACTTCTAAGCCACGACAAACGCCAGTGAGAAAGTCTAGATCGAGAGTGTCAATGCGATCGCTTGCTTGGTGATAATGTGGATTGCGTAAGAAGGCAGTATCCGTAACCATCATCGCTCGATAACCTCGATCCCAAAATGGCGCATGATCACTCAGTCGTGTCTGCGGAATGTTCAGTCCTTTATTGAACGTAGGCAACCATTCGCTAGGCACTCCAGATGTGCGAATACTACGGCTAAGACGAATTAAATCAGGAATTGTTGGCAAGTTACCAATTAAAGCAATAAAATTACCCTGATTTGGGTAGAAGCGTTCCAATCCTGCTGGATAACGTTGCGAATCAGGGGTAGAAGTGCAATATCCTAGCATTTCCAAAGAAATCATCAAGCGTAGTGGCTGCTGTTGTTGCCGCAACTGTACTGAATATGCGGCACTACCTAGTAAGCCATATTCTTCCATATCAAAGGCAATTAATTGAACTGGGTGTTTTAGCGGTTGATCTGCAAATATTCTCGCCAACTCCAGTAACGCTGCAACACCAGTAGCGTTGTCATCTGCGCCTGGTGTTCCAGGTACGGCATCATAATGAGCGCCAATTAAAATTGGCGGCGATTCCCCTTTACCAAGCGCGGCTAGGTTCAGGATTAAATTCTGATGGGTTTTACCCCGCACTTGGAATTCATGAGTTTCTACAGTTCCCCACTGTGCCAACTGTTGGCGGATGTATTGTTGGACAAAGAAGTGTCCAGCTGTTGCGAGATAGGGATCGCGATCGCGTACCAGCTGAGTAAGATGTGTGTGCAAACGCTGTTTGAGATCCAATGCCTGTAACTCCTGCGCCTCAAATCAACTTAACCAATATGATTAATAATTTAATTTCATCTAACAGTAAGCTTCAGTGATTCCGTTAAGTTAACAATTCTTCTACTGCCGCCCTAAAACCTTGTAGCGTAGTCTGAGTGCTAACCACTTCACCCATAGTGAGTAAAAATCTTTGCTGTTGAGTAATCACGACAATCCACTGACTCTCAGGCAATACTAGCCAAACTTCCTGACAACCGGATTGTAAATACTCTTTAGCTTTGGCAAATACTTCTTCAGCTTTATCGGTAGGAGAGATAATTTCAGCAATTAGCGGGAAACTTTGGGGTAGTACATCAGAGTTCCCCAACTGAGTGAGTAGTTCAGGCGTAAGATAAGCAACATCAGGACGACGACCTTGCTTGTTAGTGCGACAGGGTACATCTGTATAAACTTCTCCTTCTTGTCCACTGGAGTTCATATAATTTCTCCAGTAAGTAGATAGTTTGGCTTGGATTTGACCATGCCTAAGTGTCATTCCATTTTTCTCGATTAATTGCCCATTTACCCATTCTGTATGCTCAGGCGAACTAAGTATCCAATCTTCTAGTGAAAATACTTTTGATACATTTGAGACTATAGAAGTTCCCATTACTATCTACTCTTGTTTGCAACACTTACTAACATTGTCACTGTTACATTGGCTTTGCACCTATAGGTCTTTTGGACAATAGTCGCATTAGAATTATATAGGCGATCGCGACTAAACGTAGAAATATAATTGGTTTCACGTCTAATTTACTCTAGCCATTTTGAAAGGTCTTGCTGGAGTAACTCTTGTAGTTTCAATATATCTTCTCTATATTCTTCAATTAATCGTTTGCGTACCTCTATTTCGAGCATTAGCTCAATAGAGTTTTGTTTTTTGGGAATCGATACGTTATGCCTGATGGACATATTAGGTATAAATGAGTCACTCACACCCAAGAATTGAAAAATGTTTTTTAACGTACAAGCGGTATTGTTTATAAAATCATCGAATAGATATACCCTAATCTGCTGTTTTCCAAACCTATTGAAATATTGATTCAATTGAACATAGTAAAATCCCATCTGCTTATAGTGCCAAATATGCTCCCAACTACTGCGGATGCGAACGTCTTCTTCTCGAAGCGCTTGAGCAAAAATTCTAAGTGGTTCACGCCGATCACGAACCAGATGCAAAAAGCTGGAATAAGCCCTATCAACAGGATTACGTAGAATGACGATCAGCTTTACATTAGGTATGTAGTGCTGAATGCGCTTGGGAGCCTTTGGGTGATAGAGGTACAAGGGTGATGCCTCACCAATAGCTACCTGATTTTCGACTCCTTGGAACAGGTTCAGATAATCTTCAATTTTAGTAATTGAGAATTTGTTGATGTAGTTCTGATCTTCTGGTCCACGAAAGTCTAACGTTTCACCCTCTAAAGCAAAAAAGTTAGTTTCTTTAACTGGACTCATCCAGATTTGCGGATGCTGTTTAAGATATTCATAAAGTGATGTTGTTCCTGCTTTTGCAGCACCAATAATTAAAAAGTTAGGCATTATCATACAGTGACTCTATTTGCCTGTAATGCCTACGATTTGACAAAAAGTAATAAGAAAAAGTATGTATTGTAATATAAAAGCAAAAAATATCTTATTACTCAATTTTCTAGCTTTTGTGCTGCACTGCATAAACCATT
>JAUJND010000138.1 GCA_030446505.1 Chroococcidiopsidaceae cyanobacterium YX2bin18
AGTTATTTTGATGCGCTCACAGGCAGTAACTCTAATGACACCAATCGTAATCGGTTTGATGGTTGGTCATTAGAAGGACGAGATCCTACTGTAATTCAATCTTTGCTACCAGTGTGGGAATGGCTCTACCGCTACTACTTTCGGGTAACAACTGATGGCTGGCAGCACATACCCTCTCAAGGAAGTATGCTCATTGTCGGTTCCCACAACGGCGGTATGCTTGCACCAGATACGCTGATGTTTATGTATGATTGGTTCCGTCGCTTTGGTTCAGAGCGCTTGACTTATGGGCTAACGCATCCAAATGTGTGGATGGTGCCAATCTACGCGCGGCTGACAGTACAGCTAGGAGCAGTAAAAGCTCACCCCAAAATGGCGATCGCTGCTATCCGGCGAGGTGCAGCTGTACTTGTTTATCCAGGGGGGGCTGAAGATTTGTGGCGACCTCACAAAGATCGCCAGCGAATTTACTTTGCAGGGCGTAAAGGATTCATCAAACTAGCACTGCGGGAAGGTGTGCCAATCATCCCAGCAATTTCTAAAGGAGCCCACGATACCTTAATTATCTTGGCTGATTTTTACAAGCAGATGCAGCAACTACATGAATTGGGAATGCCGTGGCTATTTGGCATAGATCCGATGGTATTTCCGATTTATTTAGGGTTGCCTTGGGGGTTGGCAATTGGACCCTTACCCAATATTCCTCTACCTGTACCAATTCATACTCGTATTTGTACACCGATTGTATTTGAGCGTTATGGTCGCGCTGCTGCTAATGATCACGACTATGTAGATGCTTGCTATGAAAAAGTCTGTGTTCAGATGCAACTAGAACTAGATCGTTTATTTGCAGGTCAAAGTGGCACTGAGTAAGCGTCATGACTATCAAGTGGTGATGCTTTAAAAATGTGGTCTGAAGTTTTTTACAAAAGTTGGATGAAACCCTAACTAATCAAATACCGCCGATAGAAAAGCAATTAGTGTGCTAAGGAAACTACCCACAGAACAATAGCGCGATGCCTCAAGAGGGTTCGCTCTGATCACGGAAGTCATTATCTAATCAGCGTCCCAGTAGGAGGAACAGCAGTACCATCAATAGTAATCCGCGACCCATTGCGATAATAGTAGCTGGTAGAACCATCACCATGCTTTATGCTTACGTTAGGGATACTCCTCTGACCTCTAGGAGTAGAGATAATGCCATTAGCTTTAAGGCGCGAACCTTGGGGATAACTGACATTGCTGCTGCTGAGCCTCCCCCTTACGGCAGTACCACAACAGCTGGTATTTACCTGATTGGCGGGATTGGTCTGCATTGAGGGTTGGGAAGGGGTATCCTGTTGTGGTTCCTGTTGTTCTTGTACCTCCCACTGACATTGTTTTTGATCAGGTTGTTTGTAATTGGTTGCCATTGTGAAAGAGCGCTTAAGTGCGCCGTTGTCTCGAAAGCTTACAACAGCCCTAACGTAGTTTCCTCCTTTCATAGCAGTCCACTGCAGAACATCATTCGCGTAGGGCTGATCGGGGAGGAAATCCATTTTATCCTCAACCCGATCTGGCGAATCGCCTTGCTGGACAAAAAGCAATCCTTGAACAATCGGTACTGGTCTTAATTCAGTCGCAGTTATGAAGCTACAAGTTGGCGTTGGCTCAGTTGGAGTGTCTCCTTGGACTAATACTAAGGAAGGACCTGAAGAAACACTTTCTTGGGCTGGCACTGCGTAGCTACTAGCAAGGATTAAAGTAGCAGGTAGGAGCAGAAAAATAGTAGTTTTCATAGTTCCTCATTTTATTTGTTGAAATATCTCTTACGCTTTAAAAAGCTCATTGATAAAATCTATTTGAAATTCCCCTTTGCCAAAAAGGTCTACTTGGCGAGCGCGATCGCCTTGATAACTTAAACACATTTGAAGATAACTAAGTGGCTTGTACTTCAAACGTTCTGCCCACTCTATTGCCACAATTCCTAACGGCAACTCAACTCCTTCCCAGTAGCTTTCCAGATTTAAGGCAGTAATTTCTTCGGGTTGCAAGCGGTACAAATCCAAGTGGTAAAGCGGTAAGCGTCCTTCTGTGTACTCGTTAATTAGAGTGAATGTAGGACTAACAATCGGTTCAGTAATACCTAATCCCTCACCAATGCCTTGAATTAGTGTTGTTTTGCCGCTGCCTAAGTCGCCTTCTAGTAAAATTACACTACCAACGCTTAAAGATTGCCCTAGAGTTATACCAAGCGCTCGCGTTGCAGCTGCATCTGTAAGATAAATTTTCATCCTCTTACCACTCATACACTCTTAGGCGCGACTATACCACCGCAACAACACTCCTGCTAATCGTTGAGGATTGTGGCGCACTAAACCAGTTTCTTCATCTTCATCCATCACATTAGCTAAAACAATCCGCCGCCCTAACTTAGATACAGTCTCCCGATCAAGAAACACAGGATGCGAGTTTTCTTGAGCGTAGCGGATAAGACTCCGCTCAGAAGGAGCTTTTTTATGTACTAAAACAGCATTAAACAGCCCTTCACAGACAGCATCGATCGCTCTAATATGATCAGAAACGGTGTATCCCTGAGTTTCTCCCGGTTGCGTCATGATGTTACAGACATAGATGCAAGGCACAGGCGGAGTTTTCCCACCTTTACATCTCTCAGCGATCGCTTCCGCAATCTCTGGCACCAAAAGATTTGGAATCACGCTGGTATACAGGCTACCAGGACCGATAATAATGTAATCGGCTTCTTGAATTGCTTGCAGCACTCTGGGTAAGGCTGGTGGATTCTCCGGAGTGCAGCCAATTTTGACAATACTACCCTCCGCTTTGGTAATATTCGATTCTCCCTCAATCCGGCGACCATCGGCTAAATCTGCCCACAAACGCACATCACTCAGAGTTGCCGGAAGCACCTGTCCTTGTACCGCCAAAACATCAGAACTGGCAGCGATCGCTTGCTCTAAGTCTCCAGTAATATCACTCATCGCCGTCAGAAACAAATTGCCAAAACTGTGACCCGTCAAGCCATCTCCAGCCCGGAATCGGTATTGAAACAATTCCGTTAACAATTTCTCCTCCGCAGCCAGCGCCGCTAAACAATTGCGAATATCTCCCGGCGGTAGCACCCCATTTTCTCGCCGTAACCGCCCAGAGGAGCCGCCATCATCCGCTACGGTGACAATAGCAGTAATATTGGCGCTGTAGGTCTTTAGCCCTCTTAACAACGTTGATAAACCCGTACCGCCGCCAATCGCCACAATTTTCGGTCCTCGATGCAAGCGGCGATGATTCAACAGTACATCGATCAGTTCCTCATCTCCTTCTGACCTCAGTACCCCAGTAATCGAACCCAGTGTCCGAGTTTGCCCCCAGAAAATTAACAGTAAACCACAGAGCAGCACCAAAGGCCCGCTGATATAGTTGGGGAGGATGGTTGCGATCGTTCCCACAACGTCCTCAATCAAGCGAATTGCTTTAAAAATCGGTGTTAGCTTAATCCAAATTGCCAACCCCAAACTCGTCAGCACGACACCACCAGCACTTATGAGCAACCAGCGTTTTACCGCAATCCCAGGAGCTAACCACTTAAACCACTGGCTAATCCGATAAGGAGTGCGACTGCGAGACTCCTGCCTGAGCGTGTTTAGAGCTTGTTTGAAAGAACCGATTGCCATAGCTGATTGCCAGCGGGGGGATGCATTGAGGTATATCAGAAGCTTGTGACTTTAGCAGGGATACTCCCATTTTTTACCCTAGCCTGACAGAGTGTTGCTTATGCCACAATGCGTTATTAAGTATTACTTAATATATATCAGCTAATAAAATATAGAAAGCTAATACTAAAAAAAATAAATATCTAAAATATATGAAAAATCCAAGTGCAATAACAGAATAAAAACCACTCAACGAAACTCTTGACTATTCGCTGTTAGCTCAGAGTCAGTCGGATCCT
>JAUJND010000016.1 GCA_030446505.1 Chroococcidiopsidaceae cyanobacterium YX2bin18
AGTTGACAAATTAAACTGTTATTTAGCAGAGCTTATTTGCTTTAGTAAATAATATGTTTAATTCATTGAACTTAAAAACTAGCTACTTTAACTGTTAACTGCGGAAGGTGAATTCAATAATCTACTTTTGTCGGTGTATACACTTACTAGAAGCTTTACGGCTTATAAAGGTGCTTCATTATACAATCATACTAGTTTGACTTTTATAGGTTAGCCCTGTACAGTCTGAGCTTACCTTTAGAGTAAAACTATGTGTGCCTAATGAATTTCACCGACAATATAAACTTATTATGTTTATCAGGATAACTCTATAAATTTTTAGTAAAGGTTGCCAAATTTTTGATAAAGATTAAGTGAAGCTATGCAATAACAAAATGAGCTTTAAAGCTCTTTACTATATTTACAGAGATAAGTTTGTTAAGACAAAATAAAGTTTTGTAAAAAGTTGATGAAGCTGTTAAGTAAGAAAATAAATCTTTAAAGCTTTTCCCTAAATAATTCTAAGTAATTATTAGTTAGCTTTGATTTATTTCTTAGCAAAAATACTTAAATAATAGGGCAAAAAGGCGGTTTTCAATAAGTGGATACAGCGTAAATTTATACTCAAGTTGCAGAAAACTCCAGGTAGTTAGTCACTTTTCTATTGGCGCAGTCAGCTTTCCGCTTCGAGCAAACTATAGGCGATGCAATAATAAATTGGGGCAACCCTATTTAGATTACCCCAACCTTATAATCTGTAGTTGACTGAGCACAAAGCCTCTAGAAAATAATCATGTCACGGCTAATAACAAAATCTGTGCCTGGCTGTAATGACGCAACCTGAGTCAAGATAGAAGCCTGAGAACTATCCTCAAAGAACAGAGCACCTGTGCCGCTATTAAATTTGAAGTTTCCGTCGAACGAATAAGATTCAACTACAATCTGATCCCCTTGCATCCATTGGAAGTCCGTAATAGTAGCAAACGACGACGGAGCGTGTAAGCTAAATGAATCTGCACCAGCACCGCCTGTAAGCGTGTCACGACCAATCTCGCCTGACAGATAATCGTTACCGTCACCACCAATCAGAGAATCGTTACCGGTATATCCAATCAAGTCATCATCCCCAGCGCCACCACGCAGCGTATCATCACCCACCCAACCATCCAGGGTGTCGTTGCCAATACTGCCACTTATAAAGTCATTACCCAGATCACCACTTAGATAGTCATTACCTGCACCACCATAGAGTTTGTCATTACCATCCCCACCACTTAAAGTATCACTGTCTTCTTGACCATACAATGTGTCATTACCTGTACCACCATTTAAGTAATCCTCGCCCTTACCACCAAAAAGTTGGTCATCACCCATTCCACCATCTAAGGTGTCATTGCCTTCGTTACCGTTAATTTCGTCATTTCCTCCTAGACCATTTAGAGCATCGTTACTGCCGAAGCCAGAAATAGTGTCATTTAACTCAGAGCCAAATATAGTATCAATGCTAGCGGTGCCATTATAAATTGCCATTTTAGTTCCTCGTGATTTGGTTATTCGATGTCTAGCTTAGGTAGTAGCCTATGAAATACTTCGTCAGTTAATGCGCTAAATGTTTATTGATTTTCGCTGCTTACCGAGATATTACCGATGGTAAAAGCAATTTTTAAAG
The DNA here is from genome assembly GCA_030446505.1 of Chroococcidiopsidaceae cyanobacterium YX2bin18. GTDB lineage: Bacteria > Cyanobacteriota > Cyanobacteriia > Cyanobacteriales > Chroococcidiopsidaceae > JAHHHE01. The sequence goes on from JAUJND010000016.1 coordinate 1,649, forward strand.
TTTCCTGTGGCAGCTATCTTTTTTTGGTTTAATTTCACCTGAACTAGGTGGAACTTAAATCAAAGTTAAGTGCATTTACTGAAACTTGCCAGCCAGAAAAAGTCAGAAAAAGTTAGGTATTTAAAAAATAATGTTGTTGCGTCATTCAAATATAAGTAACCATACTGATTTGCGGGTTGTAAAGTGAAGGTAAGCTATGAAGTAACAAGACAAAATTCAAACACATCTTCATAAATGAATGTTGAAGAAGCATTACTTATTTTAGATACAGCCCTGAAACAAAGTTTTTTAAATGATCTTCAAGAACTAGTGTTTCGCCAATCCTGGTCAGGGCAAACTTATTTAGAGATGGCAGAAAGCTCTGGTTATAACGCTAATTACATCAAGGATGTTGGTTACAAGCTATGGAAAATACTTGCAAAAGTCTTTGCGGAAGATGTCACAAAAAGTAATTTCCGAGCAGTTTTAAGACGACAATATGTTACTTTTCAAGACGTTCAATCTAATAGCGTCTCTGAAATATCACAAACTATTTATCCAGAAGATATTGGTTCTGTACCTATTAGTGATAACGTTAGCCAAACACAAAGTATCAGTGACTCAGCGCCGCCGACGTTAGTTTTAGTGAAGGAAATAAACAGCCCAAAAGACATAATATCTGGAGAGGAAATAAGAGCGCAACAAATAGTAGTAACTACAGTCCTAGCAGTACCTTTAAATGCTGAAAATATTAAGATAAAAAATATTAAAACTAGATTTTTGACAGCAACTTCTGATATTAAAACAAAGGAAACTACTGCTACTCCGCTTCAAGGATGGGAAAATGTAGGGGATGTATTAGCTGATGGACTCCCAGAGAAACTAAACTTGCTAAAGCAATGGATTATAGGCGATCGCTACCAATTAGTAGCGGTTTTAGCAAATGCTAGTGATTAACAAGCATCTCCTAGATAGAGGTATCAGGTATTGCTATTGGTCAATCTGACCGATACGGCGGATATTAAGAATGTCGCTCATTTTCTTGATTTTGGTGAAGACGTGTTCGAGTTGAGCGCGATCGCATATTTCAATTCCCAAGTCAATTACCGCTGGCTGACTACCATTAAAAGTTTTTACTTGAGCATTCCGCACATTAATGCTGTGATCACTCAAGCGAGACAGGATATCTTTCAGCACCCCGACACGATCAATCGCTTCAATTTGAATGTCGACTGGGTAAGTCTGGGGACGATTTCTGGCAGACTGGTTTGAGTTCCAGCTAACTGGTACTAGGCGATCGCACTCCACACTCTCCAAGTTTTGACACCCTTGGCGATGAATTGAAATTCCGCGACTACTCCGCGTCACGACACCGATAATTGATTCGCCCGGAAGGGGGCTACAACACCCAGCTAAGTGATAAAGTAGTCCTTCTACTCCCGCAATTGGCGATTCACTAGCACGATGAGTAGATAGGGATTCACGCTGCGTCTTGGCGGAAGTCGTTGGGATAGGGACATCAGGAACGGCAACTGGTTGCTGTGCCTTAATTATTTCTCGCCAGCGATTTAACACTAAGTTCAATGTCACCTCGCCGTAACCCAAGGCAGCAAGTAAATCTTCAACAGAGTGATAATTACAGCGTTCCGCTACAGTTTGCATTGGTTCTGACTTCAACAAAGCTTCAAAGCCTGTTTTACCAAGTTCCTTTTCCAATAAGTCGTGACCACGAGCAAGGTTTTCTTCGCGGTGCGATCGCTTGTACCACTGCCGAATCCTATTTTTCGCCGCAGATGTCCGCACAAAATTCAACCAATCCAAACTCGGATGGCTATTTTTCTGGGTGATAATTTCTACAATATCGCCATTTTTGAGCCGTGTATCCAGCGTAACCATCCGCCCATTTACTCGCGCTCCAGCACAACGGTTCCCCACTTCCGTGTGAATTCGATAGGCAAAATCAACTGGGGTTGAACCTGGATTAAGTGGAACTACATCTCCTTTAGGAGTAAAAACATAAACATCATCTTCAAATAAATTGTCTTTAACGCTTTCTAAGTATTCCTGCGCGTCTTTGAGGTCATTTTGCCATTCTAATAACTGCCGTAACCAAGTAAACTTCTCATCGCCGGGAGTTATTTGAGTATTACTGCTGCCAGTTTCTTTATATTTCCAGTGAGCCGCAATTCCATACTCCGCTATCCGGTGCATTTCCATTGTGCGGATCTGCACTTCCAATGGACGACCAATGAGGCTGAGGACAGCGGTGTGCAAAGATTGATAACGGTTAGGCTTTGGCAGACCAATATAGTCTTTAAATCGTCCGGGAATCGGTCGAAAAGCATCATGAACAACTGCTAAAGCACGGTAGCATTCATCATTGTTTTGTACAATTATCCGAATTGCAGCCAAATCGTAAATTTCATGAAATTCCTTCTGCTGCCGTTGCATCTTCTGGTAAATCCCATAAAGATGCTTAGGACGACCATTAATATCAATACATTGAATTCCAGATTGCTCCAAACCTGCGCTTAAAATTTCTGTGACTTTCGCAAGTCTGATCTCTCGATCTACGCGTTTCTCTGCTACCAACTCCTGCATTTGACGATAAGCTTCAGGTTCCAAATACTTAAACGCCAAATCTTCCAATTCCCACTTTAAGCGCCCGATCCCTAAGCGATTCGCTAATGGAGCAAAAATATCTCGTGTTTCTTGGGCAATGCGGCGACGTTTCTCATCCGGCAAATGTTCTAGCGTCCGCATATTGTGTAGCCGATCTGCTAGCTTCACCACAATTACTCTAATATCCTGAGCCATTGCCAAGAACATTCGACGAAAGTTCTCCGCTTGGCTTTCAGTCTTACTAGAAAAGTTAAATTTAGAAAGCTTGGTGACACCTTCCACCAGCTGCCGTACTTCTGGATCAAATAGCTGTTCTAGTTCTTCAATTGTAATATCGGTATCTTCCACAACATCGTGGAGAAAACCAGCGGCAATCATCGCCCCGCTACCTCCTAGATCCCGCAATAAACTGGCAACGGCGACGGGATGACAAATGTAGGGTTCTCCTGATTTACGGTATTGTCCCTGATGCAGTTGGTATGCGAACTCAAACGCCCGACAGATCAGCCCAGTATCAGTAAGTGTTTTATCTGAAGTTAGTTCATCCAATCGCGGTGCATTTAAACAAGTTTGCAGCCAGTCAGGAAGGGCAAAATCAAAGGAGGCAGTAGTCGCAAGGGCTTTCATAGGTTCGGGCTTTCACTGAGGCGTAGGGAGATAACAGTAGCATAATCCAGGCGCTGGAGGGCTGTGGTATGCCCAATAAGCTAACTATTAGTTTTTATTTGGAGCGTTACGCCTATTGGGCGTAAACACCCTTATGTGAGTGATAAAAATCTTTTGCAAGATTGAAAGTAGACTCAACTCCAAACTTGGGTAACTTAGGGCTGTAGTCAAGGATTAAATTAGGGTTTATTCTATGAGACAAAATTCTTTACATTAATACTATCTTAAGAAGCTGTTAAATGTTGCCAAATCTTCATCGCCAGCGCTATCAGGAATTTGCAGAAGTTCTGGAACAATTGCACCAGAGTGCGGTTGGTAGCCAGTTAAATGCACCGAAGCTGTACCAGAGTTATGTGTCAGTGCAACGATTTTTTCAGCAGCAAATTGTGAGTTTGGACGCTGGTGAATTGGAACCAGATGATGAATCGCGGGTACGCTCTTATCAAACGGAGATAAGTAAACAATTACAGATGTTGGGAATGGATGTAATGTTTTTCAAGCGGCGCGGCAAAAAAAGACGGCGATAAATAGACAAATGCAGCTAGGCGATCGCCTGAAAACCCTAATTGGCTACTGCAATGCAATACTGCAATTAAATCGATCTTAAGTTGCACTAAGAAAACAACCTGTATATTAGTTCATTCCTAAAACTCAAAACTATTTAAAGCTGATAGCTTATGAGCAAAGCCTTATTTTGGATCCACAACCCTATATTCCCCTCTCCTAAACGTCATTATAAACAACAATGGGCTTTTGTCGTTGTATATTTAACTCTGCATCCAGGTGAACGGCTGGGATTGGTAGGGGAATCAGGCTGTGGTAAATCCACACTAGGACGAGCGGCGATGCGGTTGTTGCCAGCTGCGACGCAGATTCAGGGACGAGTGATGTTTGAGGGACAGGCAGTTTTTGATCTGACACCTGCTCAATTGCGACAATTCCGGGGTGAGGCGGTAGCACTGATTTTTCAAGATCCGATGACACGCCTTGATCCTTTGATGACGATTGGCAAACACTGTATTGAAACGCTTCAGGCTCACCAACCTCAGTTGTCATTGCATCAAGCAAAGTCAAAAGCACTTGCTACTCTAGAAGCGGTGAAAATTCCGGCAAGTCGCTGGAGTCAGTACCCGCATGAGTTTAGCGGTGGAATGCGGCAACGAGTAGCGATCGCGCTTGCTCTACTCCTCAACCCGAAGCTGATTGTTGCTGATGAACCTACTACTAGTTTGGATGTGACGGTTGCTGCCCAAATCTTAAAGGAACTAACTAGACTGTGCCGTGAACGAGAGATGGCGTTGTTGCTGATTTCTCATGATTTAGCGCTGGTGGGAGAATACTGCGATCGCATTGGGGTGATGTATGCAGGTTCGCTGGTTGAAACTGGGTTTTCCCAATCAGTATTCCACAACCCCCAGCATGAATACACGCGATCGCTCTTGAATGCAGCTTTGCATATTCAAGCGGTTAAAGGACAAGAGGATATTCCTTTAAACCTAACACCTCTACTCCGAGTTAAAGATTTGAAGCAGCACTATACATTAGAACGTAATTTTATTGAGCGATTGTTGCAACAGGAAGACCAGATAATTAAAGCTGTGGATGGAGTTAATCTGGATCTGTACTCAGGGGAAATTCTGGGATTAGTCGGGGAATCAGGCTGTGGCAAAAGTACCCTGTCGCGTACCATCTTGCAATTGATTCGCCCAACTTCGGGCAAAGTTGAGTTTCAAGGGACAGAGTTAACTACATTGTCAAAACAGAACTTGCGGCTGCAAAGGCGGCAAATTCAAATGGTCTTTCAAGATCCCCACGCCTGTCTAAATCCGGCGATGACGGTGGGACAAAGCATTGCTGATCCCTTGTCTATTCATCAATTGGCTGATCCTCGTGCGGCGAGGGTTCAGGTAATCCAAATGCTGGAGCGTGTGGGACTAAAACCGCCAGAGGAGTATTATGATCGCTATAGCGCTGATTTGTCTGGGGGGCAACAACAACGAGTAGCGATCGCACGGGCGTTGATTACTCACCCCAAACTACTAATTTGTGACGAACCAGTGAGTATGCTAGATGCTAGTGTGCAGACGCAGGTATTAGAGTTGATGTTGGAGTTAAAGCGGGAGTTTGATTTAACGTATTTATTTATTACGCACGATCTTTGGGTAGCGCGGTTTTTCTGTGATCGCATTGCGGTAATGAATTCTGGACGCATTGTCGAACTCGGTTCCACCCAGGAAATATTTACTAATCCTCAGCACCCTTATACCCAAACTTTGCTGCAAGCTGCTCCCCTGCTGGCGCGAACCTAGAACCGACTTACAATCTATTGGCAAAATACTAATGACTAATGACCAATGACCAATGACTAATGAATATTCGTGATGCTGTTGAAACTGACTTACCAGCTATTGTGGAGATTTACAATGCTGCAATTCCCCAGCGCATGGCAACAGCTGATTTAGAGCCAGTATCTATTGCAAGTCGGAGTTCCTGGTTTGATGAACACATACCCTTAAAACGTCCAATTTGGGTGATGGAAGTAGATCAAGCAATCGCTGGCTGGCTAAGTTTTCAATCATTCTATGGGCGACCAGCCTACCACGCAACTGCGGAAATTAGTATCTATGTTGCCCCAAACTATCAACGTTGCGGTGTGGGACGGCAACTCTTAACTCAAGCAATTCACCATAGTCCCAATGGTTTAAAAACTTTGTTGGGCTTTATCTTTGCCCATAACCAGCCAAGCTTGCAGTTATTTCACTCACTGGGGTTCCAACGCTGGGGGTTTTTGCCTCAAGTGGCAGAACTCGATGGCGTTGAGCGCGATTTGCTGATCGTGGGTTACAGAATTTTTACCTAAATTAGCGGATTTTTAAAGGTATTCAGTGAAATTACAGTTTTCCGACTTTCCCTTGCGGCTGATATAATCCAAATCGCTGCTACAACCAAACCGATCACTAAACCACTTGCTGTAGGGAGATTCATCAATCTCCCTAATTATGGCTTGATAGTGAGGAGTATGTTCTTTTTCAGGTGTTCATGACGATATCGCCAGTAAATCCTCAGATACTAACGCAAAACGTTCGTAATTCAGTTTGTCTCAAAGATATTCTTAAAACTCTACCCCAGGAATGTTTTGAACAAGATCGCCGCAAAGCTTGGTCAAGAGCACTAATTAATGTTTTGATGGTTGGCTTAGGCTATGTGGGTATAGCTTTTGCTCCCTGGTTTCTTTTACCCTGTTGTGGATTTTTACCGGTACTGCTCTTACCGGTTTTTTTGTGATTGCTCACGACTGTGGACACAGGTCATTTGCCAAACGACGCTGGGTAAATGATTTGGTGGGGCATTTATTCATGCTGCCGTTGATTTACCCCTTTCATGGCTGGCGGCTTCAGCACAATCACCATCATACTCACACTAATAAGCTGGAAGAAGACAACGCTTGGCATCCCATTTCACCAGCGGAGTTTGAAAGTTGGAAACCAATTTTCAGATTAAGCTTTGAGGGGTTTATGCGGAATCGGTTATGGTGGATAGGCTCAATCGTACATTGGGCTAATTTGCACTTTAATTGGTCTCAATTCCGCAAGAAAGACCAGTCTAGTGTGAAGCTTTCGGTAGGTGTTGTTGTAATTTTTGCCGCGATCGCCTTCCCTACCTTAATTGTTACTACTGGAATCTGGGGATTCGTCAAATTCTGGTTAATGCCTTGGCTAGTCTACCATTTCTGGATGAGTACATTTACTTTGGTTCACCACACGGCTCCAGAGATTCCTTTTTATCCACCTGACAAGTGGGATGCTGCTAGCGCTCAATTATCTGGCACTGTTCACTGTGAGTACCCCCGTTGGATAGAATTTCTCTGCCACGATATTAATGTCCACATCCCGCATCACCTTTCAACAGCTATTCCTTCCTATAATTTGCGACTGGCTCATAGTAGCTTGCAACAAAATTGGACGGACTATCTTCACGAATCTCGCTTTTCTTGGGCTTTAATTAAGCAGATTACCGACAAGTGTCACCTGTACACTCCAGAGACTCGCTACCAGTCTTTCAAGGAGTATCACCAGGCTGAGAGATAAGGTATTCAATTTCAGTAATTAAGAAGAGTGCGATCGCAGTTTTCAATAGACGCGATCGCATTTTTTTATTTAATTGCCATTACTCGAATTCGTCTATAATCTGCAAACCAAGTGCCGTTTCTATATAACTTTGGACGCAATTGATTCTCAATATCAGCCAAGATTTTTGTTTGCTCGTCAACAGGAACTGCGGCTAAAAAACTGTTGCCAAACATTTTGAGCCAGTTGTGCATACCCTGTCCATCATCTAAAGGCGTTGGGCGCTCAACCAAAGATGCAAAGACTAACTGCAAGCCTTGCTGTTCTAATAAAGAGCTATATTCACTAATACTGGGGAAGTACCAAGGATTTAGATCAACAGAATAACCAGCAAATTTCATAGCATTATAAATTGCTGTAGTAATTACTTTAACGTTTCCCTTACCACCAAATTCCGCAACAAAACGTCCGCCTGGTTTCAATGCACGCCAAATATTAGCTATAACTTTTTCAGGTTCTTTAATCCAATGAAGTACAGCATTGGAAAATATAGCATCAAATTGCTCTATAAAATGCAGATTTGTGCCATCTGTAACTTCAAATTTTAGATTGGGATAATTCTTACGTGCTTGTTCAATCATGGTTGGGGCATTATCAATACCAACAACTTCAGCCCCACTAATAGCGATATTGTGAGTAAGATAACCTGTACCACAGCCAAAATCGAGGATAAATTCTCCGTTTTTAGGTGCTAGCAATTCTACTAAATCTGTAGCAAGTTGTGAAACAAAAGAATGTTTATTATCGTAGAGTTCTGCATCCCACTGGTTGGGAAGTATATTTTGTCCGCTTGTTGCTTGAATATCCATATAGCAAATCTGTTGGATGTGTTCAGCTAAAGAATAGATTGATAATTAACAAGAATGTAGACGAGTCAATAACAGCACAATCTCATCAATTGCTTGTCTTAGTGTTGCCGCAGGTTGGTCAGATTGATTCACAATAATGCTAAAAATCAACGGTTCATAATTAGGGACATCAAGATATCCAGATAGCGCTACAACTCCGCTCATTGTGCCAGTTTTACCCTGCATTATTCCTTGGGCAGCTGTTTCACCAAAGCGATTTTTGAGTGTGCCACTGATACCTGCTACAGGTAGAGATGCTCGATACACAGAGGCGACTGGTGATTTTGCCATTACTCGGAGAGTTTGGGCGATCGCGTCTGGACTAACTAAGTTATGCCGAGATAATCCCGAACCATCTGCTAAGACATAGCCAGCAGGATCAACTCCCAATTGGGTTAATGTTTCTTTTACTACACGCAAGCCAGTTTCAGTTGAATCTGTGGCAGGGGCATTGCTGTTAGCCCCAAGTGTACGTAGCAAAGCTTCTGCGTAAAGATTATTACTATTTTGATTTGTCTCTATCAATAGTTGAGATAGCGGCGGTGATTCAATAGCTGCTACAGGAGCAGATAAACGCAGTTTGTAGAGAATCATGTCTGATATCGCTGTTGTCGCACTGTCGGCATCCTTAATTCCCTCAGCCACTAATGCCCTGCGGAAGTGCCGTAAAAAATGCCTAGTCGGGTCAAGGACTGCTAATGATATTGATTCAGGCTCAGAATCAACCACTAACTGCCCTGTAATTTTTAGCACTGTACCCTTTAAATCACGGCTGACATTGATAGATGACGGTTCACCTGGCTTGGTTGTTACTGATTCATTTTCAATCCGCCATTGCGTTGCCTCAGTTGGATCAGCCCAAACAATTCGCCCTTTTTGACCTAGCTGTTGAGGCAATAGCGTTAACATTACGGCATTTTGATTCAGAATCAAGCTATTAACTGGTGCGCCATAGTCTGCCTGCACATCTTCCCATTCCCAACTAGGGTTAACAGTGTATCCTTGAAAATAATCATCATTAGCAATTAGTTGTCTTACTTGACGAATACCACGACGACTCAACTGTTGTGCCAATTGTCTCAGATGAGTATCGCTTAAACTAGGATCTCCACGCCCAACAATACGCAAAAAACCGTTATTAGTACCATAAATAGAGGTACGAATCCGATACTGGGAACCTAGCTGCTGTAATACAGCAGCTGTAGTGAGCAGCTTTACATTAGAAGCAGGAATAAAGTATTTTTGAGCGTCGCGGCTGTAGAGTAGGCGCGAAGAAGATAACGTTTCAATTAATATGCCCCAGCGAACTCGATTAAATTGAGAACGGTTTGTCACTGACTCTATTGCTGCTCCTAATTGTGCCGGGCAAATAAAATTAGAATCAAATTCTGCTTGAGAAGCTGAACTAATATCTAGCTGCTTTGCAGTGGTATGTCTACCAGCCTGGAGACGAAAAGCATTTTTTGCCTCAGCTGCTTGGGGCAATATATGCAGTTGAGCATTAATTAAAAGTAGTAGCAACCCAATAGATTTAACAATGCGCTGTAGACGACTTGGCGTTTGGCATCCGCACTCAGCAGTTGAAATATCATAAAAAGCGTCAGAACTTTGGGTTATTTTACTGATTAAGAAGTCGGATTTGGTCAGATATATAATCCAAAAGTATTGCAGACAAAATGTAAACTTTCTGCTGTCAGAAGCTGTTAGACTCTACAATGTAAATTAAATTACTAAGTAAATAGCACTGTTAAATTTTGTATATAGCCATACAACAAATTTAGGAGCTAGCTGATGTCAAAGCAAGATTTTGAGCGACCCGTCGCACCTACGCAAAGCCAGAATCGCGCCCAATGGAATTAAATACGTTTTGGTTGCTGTGGTTTCTGTACTTGCTACCCTTGGTTTAGTTGCTACTGGCTTGTGGTTTTCTCGGATGTTCGGCTCACGAGAAGTAATCGCCCCCTCGAATACTCAAGTTAATAACGGAAACACTACTACAGCCAATCCCGTAGCCACTGAGGAATTCAACCAGGGCAGTTTGTGCAGACTGCTTTGGGAAATAAAGCCCAGGTAGAGTTAACCGCCGTGAGGAGGATTCCTGGAGCACCTGATGAAGTGAGTGTGGAGATACGAATTAATCGTCTAGCAGACGATGCAGTGGGTAGTGACATTATTAATGTTGGTTCTGCAACCGCCCGTAATCCAATCACCAGTGAAACATATCAAGCTGTTGACTTCCTCAAGCGATCGCCAGAAACGGTTTCTTTATACCAAATGCGGCGGGGTCAACCAGTGGAAGGCTATGTTGTATTAAAAGTGCCAGCAGGTGTAATGGTGATTGATATCTTTATTCCAGAAACAGGAGCATTTAAAAATGGGCGATCGCTGATGTCAATCAAGTACCCAGTGCAGCCAATAATTCCCCAGCCCCAGTTAACCCTGGACAATCGCCTCTAGCGTCAGTACCTCAAGTGCCTAACGGAATGCCTAATGGAGCCATCACCTCAGCAACTACTAACATCCCTCCTGCACAAGCGCCCAGTGGAATCGGCATTCAACCCGGTCAATATGTCCAGCCTGCTCTTGGGACTAAAGGGCAAGTGGAACTACTCGCGGTGAAGCGGATTCAAGATCCAGAGTTGGGAACCCGTGATGTAGTAAATGTACAGATGCGTATCCGGCGAATTGAGCCGGAGAGAGTTTATGGGAGTGACGTGCTTAATATTGGCTCTACAACCGCGCGTAATCCCGAAACAAGCGAAACTTATAAAGAAGTTAGCTTTGATCGCTCAACAGGAAGCGTTTCTTTGTTCTTAATGCGTCCCAGTACGTCAGCAGATGCTTATGTCTGGCTTAGAGTGCCAGAAGGGGTCAACACCATAGATATTTATGTGCCAGATACCCAGGTATTTAAGAGTGTGCCAATTTCCAATTAAAGCGTTTTTTTGCACTACTGCATCTGTCTCAGCCTTGATATGAAACTACGAATAATACCATTTGCAGCAGTTCCACTTATGCTGGTTGGATATAGTGGAGTGCGATCGCCTGAAGTTACAGTTTCACTCCAACAAATCCAACCGCTGCTAGCACAACCGAAAGTACTAACAGCGCTGCAACCAATTACATATCAAACAGCTGCGTCGCCAACTACTAACACTGCAAAAAGAGTATATCTAGCAGAAAGACAAGTTTCTTTCGTGCCGCCAGCAGGTTTTACAGCACTGACTCCTGAAGAGATTGCCCTCAAATTCCCGCCAACCGGACATCAACCGCAGTACGTCTACGCTAATGAGCGCCGGAGTGTCCTGAGCTAAAAAACTTCTTAGCAAAGTTTCTAGAGCAAGTCAAACCCGACATTAAGTGGATTACACAGGGCTTTATTGTAATTAATCAAGTACGTTGGATTCAACTGGAGTTTATTAGCCGTGCGATAGATACTGAAATTCACAATGATGCTTATTTTACTTCGTTTAATGGCAAGATGCTTGGTTTTAATTTCAACTCTACTGTTGAGCAATATGATGCATTCAGTGCTGAACTTCGCAAAAGCCGCGATTCTGTTGCTATTAGCCAGTAGTTGCAGCAGGCGTAGAGCGCAGCAATAACAGCTATATTCATAGTTCTCATTGTCTGCTGAATATTGCTTTAGGCACTTTTTCTTTATTCTTTGTAGTGAATTCAAGAAAGCACTATTTTGGACAGTGCTTTTTATTGTCCCCTAGCATCCCCATACAGCAAACACAACTGATAAATCCTCAGTAAATTCTCTGATTAAAGATGCAATCAGCTTTTTTGCTTACGGGTTTTCTCGGATTACAGCAAGGCTCTAGGGCAACTAAAATCCAGAGCATGATATGTCCTTAAGTACATTTTGAGGCTTACTTAGATGGCTGTATCATCGCTAGTTACAAATCAACCACAAATTAGCAAGCTGATTTGTCAACTCCGAGGCTAATTATTAGTAATAGATAGTCAAATGAGTATCCATCAAAAATTGTTTTTAGGGTTTATTGGAAGTTCAATATTAGTAGGAGTGGCAGGAGCTAGTTTTTTGCTAACGAATAAACCTACCAAAGAAGGTGTTAGTGAGTTAAAACAGCCTTTGGTCGTCAAGAGTGAAGTTAGAGTTGGTAATCGTTTACAGTGAAGCAGCAACCAAGCTAATCGCACCATAACTTCTCCTCCCATCAGTTACCTATGTGAAATTTGTCGGCTTAGATGGTGGCAAAATTATAGTAAAGTGTGAAGTTGGACGCGGAATAACTTTTACAGTAGTGATTCTACAGAATCATCAAACATTGCTAAATGTTAAAGCTAGTGGTGATTGAAGACGAGTATTTACTTTGAGTCAACCTGTTTTTAAGTTATTTATCCCAAAAACAACTACTTAAACTTCAGCCCGAAAATTAGCGGGGCTAAGTATCACCCCGCTAAGTGATTCTCTAAAGCAATTGACGGCAATAAATCTACAGCTTTGTACCGCATTCAGGGCAGAAGTTGTTGTTACTGGTATTTTTAACACCGCAACTGCTGCAATAAATTAGTTCTATGGGTTCCAACTTTTGTTGTTTTGGTAGCCCAATCATCTGCGAGTTGTTTTTACCGGGAGCTACCATTGGGTAACAGTTTTCATCTTTGGTAACGTGAGCATCAACCAGCACGGGACCATTGTGAGCCAACATTTGGGCGATCGCATCTGGCAACTCATCTCGACTGCGAATCACCATCCCCTTAATTCCATACGCCTTTGCCAGTAATTCAAAGTCCGGCATTGCTGCTTGCATATTTGAGGATGAGTAACGCTCCTGATAGAAGGCTTGCTGCCACTGGCGCACCATCCCCTGCCAACCATTGTTAATAATCACAGTCTTGACATTAATGCCGTACTGTGCAAGTGTACCCAACTCCTGAAGATTCATCTGAAAACTAGAATCACCGCTGATACAGATCACTTGTTCATGCGGCAACGCTACTTTAGCACCCATTGCAGCTGGCAAACCGTAGCCCATTGTGCCTAACCCGGCACTAGAAATCCAGCGACGAGGACCATTCTTAAGAAATTGTGCTGCCCACATTTGATGCTGACCCACATCTGTAGTGTAGTAGGCATCGGGTGCTTGACGACTCAGTTCCACAATTACTTCTTGTGGCGACATACTATCAGCGTGTTGAGGCACAATTAGGGGATAATCTTCGCGCCAACGGTTGATCTTGGTTAGCCACGCTTGCGTTTGGTTAGGAGCAACACATCCTTCCTCCTGACACAGACGCAGCAGTTCAATCAATACTTGCCGCACATCACCGACAATTGGCACTTCCGGCGCACGGTTTTTGCCTACTTCAGCTGGGTCAATATCAATGTGAATTACCTTAGCATGAGAGGCAAATTCATCTAGTTTGCCTGCTACGCGGTCATCAAATCTCGCCCCGACAGCAATCAACAAGTCACACTCACTCACGGCAAAGTTAGCATAAGCCGTGCCGTGCATTCCCAACATTCCCAGGGCTAAAGGATGGTTCTCGTCAAACGCACCTATGCCCATCAACGTTGTGGTTACAGGGATATTAAATAGCTCTGCTAGTTGCTGAATTTCTCCGTGTGCGTCTGATGCGATCGCACTCTCCACCACATAAAACAGCGGACACCGACTTTCCTGCATTAAATGCAACGCTTGGGCAATTTTGCGCGGATTTCCTTTAACACTAGGACTGTATCCTGGTAGCTCTACTGAACCAGGTTCTACTGGCAGATAGTCAAATACTGCTAAAGCTACATCTTTAGGTACATCAATTAATACTGGTCCCGGTCGTCCAGTGTTGGCAATATAAAAGCTTCCGCCACAATTCGTGCCATGTCTTTGCGGCGCACGTACTACATATGAGTGCTTGACAATCGGCAAGGTGATTCCGTATATATCTGTTTCTTGAAAAGCATCGTTGCCAATTGCCGCTAGAGCTACTTGCCCCGTAACAATCACCATTGGGATCGAGTCCATGTAAGCTGTAGCAATCCCTGTTACCAAGTTGGTAGCTCCAGGACCTGAAGTAGCGAAGCAGACTCCTACCTTACCAGTTGCACGAGCATAGCCATCAGCAGCATGAGCCGCACCTTGTTCGTGTCTTACAAGGATATGCTGAATCCCCCCAGCAGATTCTGCTTTGTACAGTTCATCGTAAATTGGGAGAATTGCCCCACCTGGATAGCCAAATATGTTCAACACCATGACGCTCAGGCTGTCTATTAGAGCAAAACCACCGCTTGCTTGCCTTGTTGCCACTATTGGTGAGCTAGATTATTGCTTAGTTTCGGCTTGAGCTAAGGAAATTTGAGAACCTGATTCCTCTTGGGGGACAATTATTGAACGCACAACAAACCTCACGCGATGGCTAACTTTAATGAGCAGATATTTTGTATTTTAAAATGCATTTTAGCTTACTAGTGTAATCAAATATTGACATTAATTCATGCCCTTAAGGGTAGAAAGAATAGGTGGTTTAGGATTAAATTACATCTTGTAACACGCGGCGCGTATTATACCAAGCCCAAACACCCGCTACGCTGACTACAATACTCATCCCTAAAAGGACGCTCCTTAAACCGATAGCATCAGTCAGCGGTCCGGTAATTGCTAAGGGTGCACTCAGGGCAATGTTGACGGCATTATTTTGAAAACCAAAAACTTTACCGTGCATATCAGGTGGTGTTTGCTGTTGAATTAAGGTTTGCATTGGCACGCCAATTAAAGATGCACCAATACCCAAAAGCGCACTCAGTCCTAAACCCAGCCACAAATTATTGATAAAGGTAAACACACCTAACACAAAAGCCATACTTAAAAAACCAATTAAGGGTAAAGGCTTGTGGTGGAATCTTTCGCCCCAATGCCCCAAAATTCCTGCACCTAATACCATACCGACTCCAGAGGAAGCCAATATAAAGCCAAATTGCGTAGACTTAAGCCCAATCTCTGCTGCCAAGTCAATCGTCAGCACTGTTAACGCCGCAAATACAGAATATAAAATCGTTAGTTGCAGCATCGCATTCCACACCAGGCGATTTTTCTGGAGATAACGCAATCCCGCTTTAAAGTCACTCCAGGGATGAACCCTCGCCCCTCCAGCGTAAACTTTTTCTTTAAAAGGAATCAGCTGCATAATTCCAGCAGCTAATAGGTATAACCCGCCGACGAAAATCTCTCTACCGTAATCTATTCCCCAACTTCGAGCGAGACTCAATAGCGGCTCTCCCACTGCGAAACCAACAATTAAAGCCCCCATCATCGTGGTGGTAAACAGCGCATTCGCTGCCATCAAATTTTCACGTCTAACTAACAACGGAATCGCCGCTTGCTCTGCTGGGGCAAAAAACTGTGTCACAGTCGAAATTACAAACGTGACTACCAATAAGATGAAAAACTGTCTTGGCAGCCAAGGGATAGCAATCGTTAGTAAGCCGCGAATCACATCCGACGCAACCAGCACTTGCTTTTTCCCAAACCGATCTACAAAGATGCCACCAGCAGAGCCAAAGAAAATTGCTGGTAGGGTAAAGGCAATCATCAGCGTAGAGCGCATCGAGTTTTTCATACCCGCTGCGGGTTGATAGTTTTCTAACAGGGCAATCAGCAAAATGAAGAATACCTTATCTGCCACTTGGGACAATAGCTGTCCAATCCACAGCGCTAGAAAGGATTTATTTTTCAGTAAAGCTTGAAATCCATTACCAGAAGAAGGAGGTGTTGGCAGCATTGGGAACTATGAGCTAGGGGAACTAAGGGCTAGGGAGGAGAAGTTGCAGTATTTTTCTACCTCATTCTTCTCCGTAGCGCTCTAACAGCATAGTCAAAAATTCAACGGCAGTCAGGTACGTTCGTGGTTGTGTAGTCTCACCTGGGTGTACCCACCAACCCTGAACAGTTTGCGGCGATCGCCACATTTCCAAATGCTCCACAGGGGGATCGGCATAGAAACTATCTTCTCCACTTCCTGGCACTGAACTCCAATGGGTGAAGAAATCATGACTTAATCGGTGGATCGGAAAGTTGCCCCAAAGTGTTACTCCCCAGCCGTCTAAAGCAATAAAAGCTTTTATCTGCCCTCCTAAAAACTGCCATCGCCAAGCAGCAGCGATCGCTCCGACTACACCTGCACTAAAACTAATAAATACAAGCGGTGACGCTTCTGGTGGGCTACTAAGGCGATCGCGCAAAAACTGTTCAATATGAATTGCCGATACTGGATAGTCTTGGGTGGGACAAATCAGTATATTCCCTGAATCTCTAGAGTTTGCCTGATTGGATAGTAATCCCAATTCTTTTAAAAAGCTTTGAGTTATTGATGAGTCATGAAATCCCGGACAAATAATCAGGCTCATTTTTCTCTTAGCAATGTCTCCTGGGTTCAGATATTAGGTGTCGTTACAGAGGTCAGGACACGCTAATTTTACCAGAGGCATTAGAAAATCTAAAAGTAAGCAGAGCAACTACCGCAAGGTATTAGGCAGTTTAATCTAGATGAGCTTATTATGCCCTAAGTGCGCTCACATCTTTACAGGGTTTGCTGATGCGGCGCTGTATGGTGCTAAGAGCGAAGGAAGTGATGCCGTAAGGCTTGCCTCTTGTGTGCTACCGCATTCTAAATTCTTAACCCTTTTGGTTGATGAATAGCTGGCACAAAATAGCTGTAATATTCTTAATCTTGCGATTAAGAATTAACTGAAGTTAAACCAGTACGGCTTCCCGTAGTCCAATGTACTAATTTTCTTTAGCTATCCCCCAGGTGGGGATGTTAACTTATTAAAGTATGGATACTTTGAGAATTAATGCCGCACACTTAGGTAAAGCTCTAAGTATTTCCACTAATAGTAACATTAAACATCTACCCAGGCGAGGAACTTAAATTGGTTGCCACCTCTGAAAAACAGCAACAACAAACATCTGAGCAACTTTCTGGCAATGACCGAGTTGCAGTTTTACTGATGGGTTATGGCGAGGTCGAAAGCTACGAAGATTTTGCTAACTATAACGAACAAGCTTTAAATTTACTTACAGCTAAATTCGCACCAGTACCAACTTGGATTTATCCGCCTTTGGCAAAGATTTTGGCGTTGTTTGATCGGCACGAATGGGATCACCAACATGACCATTTTATATCGCCTCACAATGCCATTTTTGAACAGCAACGGGCTGGAATTGAAAAGCATTTGCAAGACAAATGGGGTGATCGCGTCCAGGTGTTCAAAGCCTTTAACTTCTGTGCTCCCTTCCTACCCGATCAAGTCTTAGCAGAGATTAAAGAACAAGGATTCGATAAGCTGCTAATTTATCCCCTCCTAGTTGTCGATTCCATTTTTACCAGTGGCATTGCAGTTGAGCAAGTCAACAACGCCCTAACCGCGCTAACTGATAGTAATGAACACTGGGTTAAAGGACAACGCTACATTCCTTCCTTTTACAACGAACCCGCATACATTCAGCTGATGGCACAAATGGTTGAGGAGAAAATTGCCGCTGATTTAGCAGCAGCATACTTACCCTCGCAAATCGGCATTGTGCTAATGAATCATGGTTGTCCGCACAAGGCAAAAGGTTTCACCTCTGGTATTACTGAAAGTCAAGCACTATATGACCAAGTAAGAGACCAACTAATTAACCACTATGCCTTAATTTCAGTGGGTTGGCTCAACCACGATACACCCTTAATTGAGTGGACACAGCCAAATGCTTTCGTAGCAGCAAAAAACCTGATTGATCTGGGCGCAAAAGCAATTGTCTTAATGCCAATTGGCTTCGCAACAGAAAATCACGAAACTTTATTAGATGTAGACCACATTATTCATGCCTTGCAACGCCAGCATCCAAATGTAACCTACGTGCAGATGCCTTGCGTTAACGACCATTCTGAGTTTTTGAAAATGGCAGCTGAGTGGGCAAATCCCCAAATTGCGGCTCTATTATCGGAGCAAGCGAATGCTGTTAACCCC
Source organism: Chroococcidiopsidaceae cyanobacterium YX2bin18 (assembly GCA_030446505.1). Taxonomy (GTDB): domain Bacteria; phylum Cyanobacteriota; class Cyanobacteriia; order Cyanobacteriales; family Chroococcidiopsidaceae; genus JAHHHE01. The sequence goes on from JAUJND010000016.1 coordinate 19,873, forward strand.
CAGCTAGCTGTACCTCATGCTCACTCTCACCACGACCATGACCACGCTCATCACCATCACCACTAATATGAAGTAGGGGTGCAAGAGAGAGTAGACATCTTGCGTTCATCCCACAGGCTGAAGTCTAGACAGTCGCCTCAATCGGACGGCAATAAACGGGAGGAATTATTCCCCCGTTTTTGTCTTAGGAATTCCTGCACAGTGCTGCCTCGTCTATCCAAACATAAACCTGCCGCCGCAGATTGATTGTGTTGCAAATAAATCTTAGTCTGCACCAGCGAACTTCGCTTGGATAGTTGCAAATTTAATTCGCCAGATACTTTTACAACAAGTCTAGTATCTTTAGGGAATTCTTTTTAACTTCTTTGCCGGAAGTCCCGCGCCATAGTGTACGCACTTGGCGAGGGGATGGATAGGCAGGTAACGACTTATAAGGAGTTACCAAATCTATATTTATTCTACCACGAATCTTGTTTGCGCTAGAATAAAATCATGAGAAACGTTGTCAAGGTACGAATTTATCCAACTACTGCCCAAAGACGCGCTTTATCGCAAGCTTTTGGTTGTGCCAGATGGTGGTGGAATCGAGCTTTGAATTTGAACAACCAGACTTATAAAGCAACGGGGAAAGGATTATCTAGGCAAGGATATAACGACCTTTTGCCAGCACTCAAGCAAGAGTTTCCTTGGCTAAAAGACTGTTACTCACAAGTGTTACAGTCTGTTAGTCTCAACCTATCCAAGGCATTTATTAACTTCTTTGAAGGTAGGGCAAAATACCCCAACTTCAAAAGTAAACACGGCAAGCAGTCTATTCAATATCCACAATCAGTCAAGTTGTTGGACGGGTTTATCAAGCTACCTAAAATAGGTAAAGTGGAAGCAAAACTTCACCGCACTTTTGAGGGAGCGTTGAAGACGGTAACAGTCAGCATGACTTGTACGGATAAGTATTATGCTGCTCTACTATTTGATGATGGGTTGCCCAATACCGTAGTAGTTACAGATGGCAAAGCAGTAGGGATTGACCTTGGTCTGTCTCATTTTGCAATTACCAGTGATGGCTCAAAGTTTGATAATCCTAGACACCTAAAAAAGAAGGGGAAAAACCTCAAACGTAAACAACAAAAACTATCTCGTAAAGTAAAAGGTTCTAATCGTCGTGCCAAAGCTCGTAGAATAGTTGCGAGAGTACACGAACGTATAAGCAACACACGCATTGACTTTCAACACAAACTATCTCGTAAACTGGTGAACGAAAACCAAGTCATCGTTGTCGAGAATCTAGCAGTCAAAAACATGGTAAAAAATCACAATTTAGCGTCATCAATTAGTGATTGTGGTTGGTCAGAATTTACCAGGCAACTCAAATACAAGGCTGAGAAAGAAGGAAAAACTTACCTAGAAATAGGGCGTTTCTTTCCTTCAAGTAAGACTTGTCACGTATGCCTAAATCAAGTAGGCAGCCTGCCTCTAGAAGTGCGAAGTTGGGCTTGCTCTAGTTGCCAAACTAAGCACGATAGAGATATAAACGCCGCTATCAACATTCGAGATGAAGGTATGCGCTTATTAGCGTTAGGGACTAGCGCTACTGCCAGTGGAGAGAGTGTAAGACCAAAGCGGGGTCGCAAGACCTCCGTAGAGGCTACTGTCTGTGAAGCTGGAAGCCCACACTATATTGGTACTCCAATTAGTGTTGGGTAGTTCACCACGTCTCCTCTGCTTCTATGAAACCCCTCGAAGTTTACGCGTATTTTCGACTAAGCTTTGAGCAAATTGGTCAAAACGCTGTGAGAGTTTTTCATCCAAAATTTTTCCATCACTAAAGGCTTTCCAAGCTTGCCCTACGGCAATTTGTTCTGGAATTACCCAAGCGTGTACCCAGCGCATAATTACCCGCAAGTCATTGAGAGCGTTGCTTTTGGACTGACCGCCCAAAACACTAATAAGTCCTGTAACTTTGCCATCAAGCTGTTCAAAGTCCATTAGATCCAAAGCATTTTTCAGGACACCGCTAACGCTACCGTGATACTCAGGTGTTGCTAGAATTAATCCATCTGCAAGCTTTACTGTATTACGCAACTGTTCTACATCAGGGTAATCTAGGTACTCGTCTTCCCCATTACAAAACGGTAGTTGCATCGCCCGCAAGTCTAAAATTTCCATTTCTGCTCCCAGCGCTTCTACTCGCGCAGCTGCCAAACTTAGAGCGATTTGGCTATAAGAATTCGGTCGTAAACTTCCGCCAATGCCAACAATTTTGACCATTGAGTTGCTCCTGATAATAGAGTCGTGTTTATTCTAAGAAAGTTAGGCGAGTTTTCCGGGAAGCATAGTTACACCGCAATTCGCCTTTGTAAGTTGAGCTATAAACCAAAACCAATAGAGTCATTCAGCTTATTTAATTTGTGCTCTGTTGAACTGCAAGTAACAAATTTAGTAAGATTTATTGATATCCATACTCATTATGACTATGAGTTAATCGTAACGAGTTGGAGCATAGTTTGTCAAATTCCCGAAAAAGGCGATGAAGTTTACCCAAGTTAGGGAATACTACAAACAACAGCATCAAAGCATCGAGAGGAATGTGTTAGCAACAGTGGCTGAGATAAGAAAGTTACACTAGATTTTGGCAAGCTTATTTGAAATACTGGCTGACACTTCAAGAAGAACGTTAAAACCAGAGTGCTTGGGTTAAAGGAATAGACAGAGGGGAATTTAATATGAAAGGTTCGCGGAAACAGGCATTGGTGCAGCGCTCAGCAAGCGGCTTGGTCACGGGTGCGATTGCAGCAAGTTGGCTCATTTTACAGTCGATGCTTGTAGCTACCCCGGTAATAGCGCAAGAACAACGCGACTCCCTAACTTATGGCGAATTGTTAGAGAAAATTGAGACGGGAGAAGTCACCAAAATTGAGCTTGATCCAGCACAAAAAAAGGCGTTGGTGCAACTAGATGACCAAGAGCCAGATGAACCTCCGCAAGAGGTAATGCTGTTGGAGCAAAATCCAGAGTTAACAGAAAGAGCCTTAGCTAACGATGTCGACTTAGAGGTACGTTCTTCTGCTGAAAGTACAGCTGCTGTAGGACTTTTAGCTAACTTACTGTGGATTGTGCCATTAATGTTCTTAATGCTATTGTTCCTCCGCCGCTCTGCTAATACTTCTAACCAAGCTTTGAACTTCGGTAAGTCCCGCGCCCGCTTTCAAATGGAAGCCAAAACAGGCATTACATTTAACGATGTTGCTGGCATTGATGAAGCCAAAGAAGAACTCCAAGAAGTTGTGACATTCCTCAAACAACCGGAACGCTTTACTGCTATTGGAGCGCGGATTCCTAAAGGTGTGCTGCTAGTTGGTTCTCCTGGTACGGGTAAAACTTTGCTGGCTAAAGCGATCGCTGGAGAAGCGGGAGTACCATTCTTTAGCATTTCTGGCTCGGAATTTGTGGAAATGTTTGTTGGCGTTGGTGCTTCACGAGTACGGGATTTGTTTAAAAAAGCGAAAGAAAACGCTCCCTGCCTGATCTTTATTGATGAAATTGATGCTGTGGGTAGACAGCGGGGTGCTGGCATTGGCGGCGGTAACGACGAAAGAGAACAAACGCTTAACCAGCTGCTGACTGAAATGGATGGGTTTGAAGGCAATACTGGTGTGATTATCATTGCGGCTACTAACCGTCCTGATGTATTAGACTCTGCCTTACTGCGACCCGGACGCTTTGATCGGCAAGTGATGGTAGATGCACCTGATCTTAAAGGGCGACTGGAGATTTTAAAAGTCCACGCTCGGAACAAGAAACTCGCCTCTACGGTTTCCTTAGAAGCGATCGCCAGACGCACTCCTGGTTTTACAGGAGCCGATTTAGCTAACTTATTAAACGAAGCTGCGATCTTGACAGCTAGACGGCGTAAGGACGCAATTACAATCTTGGAAATTGATGATGCTGTTGACCGCGTGGTTGCCGGAATGGAAGGCACACCGCTAGTAGATAGCAAGAACAAGCGACTAATTGCCTATCATGAAGTTGGACACGCTTTGTTAGCCACTCTACTCAAAGACCATGACCCCTTGCAGAAAGTAACTCTCATCCCTCGCGGACAAGCACAGGGACTAACTTGGTTTACCCCCAACGAAGAACAAGGGTTAATTTCCCGTTCTCAAATCAAAGCACGCATCACCGCTACTTTGGGCGGTCGAGCAGCGGAGGATATTGTGTTTGGTAAGGGGGAAGTGACTACTGGTGCGGGTCATGACTTACAACAGGTAACAAATTTAGCGCGACAGATGGTGACTAAGTTTGGGATGTCAGACTTGGGACCCCTGTCTTTGGAAAGTCAGAATAATGAAGTGTTTTTGGGACGCGATTGGATGACGCGATCAGAGTATTCTGAAGAAATAGCTGCCCGAATTGATACCCAGGTACGGGAGATTGTTAGCCATTGTTACCAGCAGGCATTACGGCTCCTGCAAGAAAATCGCCCAATTATGGATCGCTTGGTTGATTTACTATCAGAGCAGGAGACAATCGAAGGCGAACAATTCCGGCAAATTGTTGCAAAAGATACTCAATTATCTGAGCAAGAGTTAGCTGTTTCTCGCTAATCTAAAATTAGAGTCGAGAATCATTACTTGCAAAGGTAATAAATCTCGGCTTTATCAGAGGACTCATAAGTGGTTGCTTCTTTGTTACTAGTTATCCACTGCTACTAGTGACTAATAACTAGTAACTAATCAATTTTTAGCAATTTTGAATTGCTCACGAAGTCTAAGATTAGATTGCATAGTACCCGATTGTTGGGCGTACATAGCCCGAAGAACTAATGCAGGGTCTACATAATTATTGGCATACTTCAGCCCCCAGTGGAGGTGAGGACCAGTAGTGCGTCCAGTCATTCCTACACGACCAATTCGGGTTCCGCCGCTTACTTGCTGACCTTGCCAAATCTGAACTCCACCTTCACGATCAATTAGATAACGATTGCTGCCTTGGATTGCAACGTGTCCTTTCATGTGGCAGTAGGTGTGTTCCCATTCTCCTGATTGAATTATGACATGGGTGCCGCAACCGCTTTTATCAGCAACCTTAACTACTCTACCTGCCCACCAACTGCGAACGTAACTTCCTTGGGGAGCGGCGAGATCTAATCCACGATGAAATTCCCAACTGGAACCACCAGTAGCAGAGCGGCGGTAACCAAAAGGAGAGGTATAAGCTTGAAAATTCTCAACCGGGAATGAGGCACCGCGCCAGCTGTTGCTAGCCGCCACTTGCTCAACTTCCACAGCTTTTACACTTTGTTGCTGCCACACCAAGGTTGGTACACTCATAAGACTAAGTGCAACCAGGAGTAGGGTTTTTGCAGAACGGGCAAATTGCTGCTTATCCTGGGGCATAGACGCTTTCATAGTTTTACTCCTCAACTAATTTATAGTCACCTGTTTTTTGTTTACAGCGTTGGCACTGTAGCAAGGATAATTGCGAGTCGGACAATACAGCAGTGCAGGAAATTGGAATTGGAAAGATTACGTACCTAAACACGTGACTTTCAAAAAAGAATTTGCATATAGCGATGTACGCCAGTTTTATCAGCAGCGATTAACTAGTCTTAAACTTGCTCGGCTACATAGTAAGATTGCTTCCCAAAATAGCCTTACACTACAAACCTTCAAAAACTTAACGCTAGCTATTCTTTATGTCCATGCGAAATTTTACTGAGGAATCAAAATATATTTACACTTGAATATCATCTAAATTATAGTGAATATACGGTAGAAAAAAATGCGCTTTTGTGAGTTCAGCAATATCCTGACATTCTCTTTACTACAGTTATGGTTAATATTACAGCGCAATACCATAGCCGATTTATTGCTGTTAATGCTGTCGTAATATAGCAATCTGATTTCAGTTGTCAGTGGTTGACTTGCGCCAAACCTCCAACTTGAGTAGGCTTTTATTGGCTCCCCCCATTTGGGAGGAACCAGGCGAGTGTTGCTCACGGCTAACTTAGGATTGCTATATAGTGATTTCGACTTAAGTACAATGCAGTTGTATTTCTGGGGAATAGTCTCGGTTGTGTTAATTGGGTAAGCAGGATGCCTACCGCAAAGGTCATGGTGTATTTTAGATCATTAAAAACTGCTATAGAAAGTTTTAGACTTAATAAGCGTAGAAGAGAGCACACAAACAAAATCAGGGGAGGTAGTCTAGGTGGCTGCCTTTGGGTAAAGACGACACGGTTTTGTAAATGTTGTGCTTTATCGTTAAAATTTTTAAGCTAGGCAGAATAAATTTATTAAGTCTCTTCACAGCTTCTTTGACCCATGCTGAGTGAAATTTTTTCGTTTAGGTTTGCTCTAGATGCAACTGTGCTTGCAGGAGCGAGTTTGTGGTCTTTAGCTTTGTATCTAGGTTTTTCCCCAGTCAGTGAATGGGTAATGCAGCAACTTAATCGCTGGTTTAATTTTGCTGAGCGATCGCTCTATACAAGTTCCGAGGAGTTTGAAAGAACTCGCAGCGCCAGAGAATCCCAAAACGCTTTTTATGCTTCTATTTTCAGTATTGTGCCGTTTTTAGTTATTGGTGGCTTGTGCAACTACGCAGTTGAAATTAGCTTGGGTCGCAGCTGGGCAATTAGCATGGGTGTGCTGGCGTGTATGGGTTGTGGGGTTTATGAGTTGGGGCGGCGATCGCAATAGTTTTGAGTTTTGAGCAGAGCGTTTCCGTTGGCTCCTGACTTTCAGGAGAACGGCGGTTTTGAGTTTTGAGTTAAAGAAGTTTCTTCAATAACCAGATTTGCTAAATTTTGCGCGGCTCCGGGTTCACCTCTGATGCTACGCAGTTTCGAGCGCATTTGTTGGAGTTTTTTCTGGGTGATTTAAAAAGTCTAGAGCTAGTTCCGCTACAGTTTGTGGCTGGAGGAGTCCGACAAGTTCTGGTACTACTTCCGACTGCGCCCAGCGATTGGGCCATGCTAACAAACCCAATCGTTGTAAAACTAACCAGTTAATCATCTTTGCCATACCAGTTCCGACTACTGGTAAATTTGCCAGTAAACCCGGAAGACCGTCCCAAGCTCGCATAGCATCTAATTGTTGAGTAGGCAGCAAGACAATCATCGGCACAGCTAATGCCCCCAATTCAGCGGTGTTTGCTCCTACTGTAGTTAGGCAAAAGCTGCATTGGGATAACAAATCATAAGCAGGCGATCGCGTCCACAGTTCTACACATAACCCAGAAGATGTTTTGAGCAAGGGACGTTCCCCCCTGATTAGTTCAGCTGCCACACTACCAAAATGGTGACTCACCGGATTTTGGTGAGGATCAGCAAAACGAGCTAAAGTTTCTAAATCTAAGGTCGGAGCAACCGGAATTACAAACCGAGTTTGGGGACGTACTGCATGAATATATTCCGCGATCGCCAAAGTCAGCGGTACACCTTGAGCCAATTTTGCTGGCTTTGATCCTGGCAGTAACCCAATCAGTTCATTACTAATTCCAGCTCCCCCTACTCCCCCTACTCCCCCCGCCTCTACCATCAAATCCCCAACAACTGTAAACTTGTGGGCATATTTTTGCGGGACACGAGCACTTATCTCTGGCTTCATCACCCCAAAGCGGTCAATCCAACGCTGCCAACGGGCTGACCACTCGGCATAGACAACGGTACGATAACCCAGATGTTTGCCAATTAAGACAGGAAAAATCTGGTCTCCTCCTAAGAATAAAACTACACCGCGATCGCGCCAGTCCCAGTTTTCTGCCGTATGACCCCATAGCAAAAACCGCCAGAAATGTTCTGGTTCTTGAACTCGGTCTATTTCCGGATAGCTACGGGCGATCGCTGCTTCTTTACCAGTGGCGTTAGGGCAAGGCGATAACACGAGCGTAATGCGAACCTGATTGCATCCCAGCTTTTCGCGCAACGCTTGCACAACTGGTCGCACCCAGGTCGTTACCTCTCCTGGTCCATTCGACAAAATTAAAATATCAATTGCTGGCATTAATGTTCACACTAAATAACTTTATTACTACTAAAAACTGAGTAGATACTTTCGCCACTGGTCAAGAAGTAGCGATAAATATTTCCATTTTTATATCAAATTGTGTCAGATAAGTGTCAAAAGCCTCACTGTGCAAGCATTTTCTGGTACAAAGACTTATATATCTGAAAGAGCAGAAGAGAACACAGTATTATTGGAGCCTAACTGCATGTTCACCCACGTCAAGTCCACCATTAGACATATTGCCCCAGAGAGCTTACGGGGGCGTTCTTTAATTAAGGTGGTCTATGTGGTGCTAGAGTCTCAGTACCAGAGTGCATTGTCTCAAGCTGTGCGTTCAATTAACCAGAATCATCCGCATCTGGCAATTGAAATCAGCGGCTACCTGGTTGAAGAACTCCGCGACCCGGAAAACTACGAAGACTTCAAAATTGAGATGGCTGATGCCAATATCTTCATCGCCTCACTAATTTTTATTGAAGACTTGGCAGACAAAGTAGTGGCAGCAGTGGAACCTCACCGCGATCGCCTAGATGCGGCAGTTATATTTCCCTCGATGCCGCAAGTGATGCGCCTGAACAAGATGGGCAGCTTCTCGATGGCTCAACTGGGTCAATCTAAAAGTGCGATCGCCCAATTCATGCGGAAGCGCAAGGAAAAATCCGGTTCCTCCTTCCAAGATGGAATGCTGAAGCTATTGCAGACTTTGCCCAAAGTGCTGAAGTATCTGCCAATGGACAAAGCGCAGGATGCCCGAAACTTCATGCTTAGCTTTCAGTATTGGCTAGGAGGCTCGCCAGAAAATCTGGAAAACTTTCTGCTGATGCTGGCAGATAAATACATTCCCTCACTAAATCAAAAGGTGAAATTTCAGGAGCCTGTCACGTATCCTGATATGGGAATTTGGCATCCAATGTCTACCAGTATGTTTGAGGATGTTAAGGAATACCTCAACTGGTACAGCAGCCGCAAGGATATTTCAGCTGATTTGAAAGATCCCTTAGCTCCTTGTGTTGGTCTTGTGCTGCAACGCACTCACCTGGTAACTGGTGATGATGCCCACTATGTGGCAATAGTACAGGAACTAGAAGCACTGGGCGCAAAGGTAATTCCTGTCTTCGCTGGCGGGTTGGACTTCTCGAAGCCCGTAGAGGCATACTTCTATGATTCAGCAGCTTCGGGGCAAGTGACTTTAATCGATATAGTAATATCGCTGACTGGTTTTGCCCTAGTGGGTGGTCCAGCCAGGCAAGATCATCCCAAAGCAATTGCAGCCCTAAAGCGATTGAATCGCCCTTACATGGTGGCGTTACCGCTAGTATTTCAAACTACAGAAGAGTGGCAGGATAGTGACTTAGGGCTACATCCAATTCAAGTAGCGTTGCAGATTGCTATACCGGAACTAGATGGGGCAATTGAGCCAATTATTTTATCGGGACGGGATGGAGCAACTGGGAAAGCGATCGCCCTCCAAGACCGGATCGAGGCTATTGCCCAACGTGCCTTAAAATGGGCTAACCTCCGCCGCAAGCCAAAACTTCAAAAGAAAGTTGCAATCACTGTCTTTAGTTTCCCCCCCGACAAAGGTAATGTCGGCACAGCGGCTTACCTGGATGTATTTGGCTCGATTTACGAAGTGCTGCAAGCCTTGCAGCACAATGGTTACGATGTCCAAAGCTTGCCCCAGTCAGCCGAAGCACTGATGCAAGAAGTTATCCACGATGCCCAAGCTCAGTACAGTAGCCCTGAACTGAACATTGCCTATAGGATGTCAGTACCGGAGTATGAACAGCTGACACCCTACTCGCAACGCTTAGAAGAAAATTGGGGTCCACCGCCAGGACATCTTAATAGTGACGGGCAAAATCTGCTGATTTACGGCAAACAGTTCGGCAATGTGTTTATTGGGGTTCAGCCTACATTTGGTTATGAAGGCGATCCGATGCGATTGCTGTTTTCGCGCTCTGCCAGTCCTCATCACGGGTTTGCCGCTTATTACACATATTTGGAACAGCTTTGGCAAGCAGATGCAGTGCTGCACTTTGGCACTCATGGCTCTTTGGAGTTCATGCCGGGGAAACAGATAGGAATGTCTGGGGATTGTTACCCGGATAATTTGATTGGCACAATTCCTAATTTGTACTACTACGCGGCAAATAATCCCAGTGAAGCGACGATCGCCAAACGTCGCAGTTATGCGGAAACAATTAGTTATCTAACACCACCTGCTGAAAATGCTGGACTTTACAAGGGTTTGAAGGAATTGAGTGAGTTAATTGCTTCCTACCAAACCTTGAAAGATACCGGGCGGGGCATCCCGATCGTCAACACCATTATGGACAAGTGCCGGATGGTGAATCTGGATAAAGACATCATCTTGCCAGAACAAGACGCTAAGGACATGACCGCTGAGGAGCGGGATACGGTCGTTGGCATGGTGTACCGCAAGTTGATGGAGATTGAATCTAGACTTCTGCCTTGTGGGTTGCACATAATTGGGAAGCCACCAACAGCAGCAGAAGCGATCGCCACTCTGGTTAATATTGCCGAACTTGACCGCACAGAAGAAGAAATTTTGAGTCTGCCGCGGATTATTGCCAACAGCGTGGGGCGAGATATTGCTCAACTGTATAAAGCAAGCGATCGCGGCATCCTAGAAGATGTCCAGCTGTTGCAAGATATTACCCTTGCCACTCGTACAGCAGTTACTGCCCTAGTGCAAGCTCGAACAGATGCCGATGGTCGTGTTTCTAAAGTCTCCAAGCTTAACTTTTTCAACATGGGCAAAAAAGAGCCTTGGATTGAAGCACTGCATCAAGCAGGCTACCCCAAGGTTGATCCTCAAGCACTTAAACCATTGTTTGAGTATCTAGAATTTTGTCTACAACAAATCATTGCTGATAACGAACTAGGGGCGCTACTGAAAGCTCTTGAAGGTGAGTATGTCCTCCCTGGCCCTGGTGGTGATCCCATCCGTAACCCGGACGTGCTACCTACTGGCAAAAATATGCACGCCCTCGATCCCCAATCCATTCCGACAACAGCCGCTATACTTTCAGCCAAAATTGTTGTGGATCGGCTCTTAGATCGTCAACGGGCTGAGAATGACGGTAAATGGCCGGAAACGATCGCCTGCGTTCTGTGGGGTACAGATAACATCAAAACCTACGGTGAATCGCTTGCTCAAGTGATGTGGATGATCGGTGTCCGCCCAGTACCTGACGCTTTAGGTCGAGTTAATAAACTAGAACTGATTGGATTGCAAGAACTGGGAAGACCTCGGATTGATGTTGTAATCACCTGTTCTGGTGTGTTTCGAGATTTGTTCATCAACCAAATGAACCTGCTAGATCAAGGCGTGAAGATGGCAGCGTCAGCAGATGAACCTCTGTCAATGAACTATGTCCGCAAACACGCTTTACAGCAAGCAGAGGAGATGGGGATTAACTTACGCCAAGCGGCTACCCGTGTCTTTTCTAATGCTTCTGGTTCTTACTCTTCTAATGTCAATTTGGCAGTAGAAAATAGTACCTGGGAAAGCGAAAGCGAGTTACAGGAGATGTACCTCAGCCGGAAATCCTTTGCTTTTACCTCAGATAATCCAGGCACAATGGAACAGTCTCAGAAGATTTTTGAAACGACGCTGAAAACAGTTGATGTGACTTTCCAAAATCTGGACTCTTCTGAGATTAGCCTCACAGATGTCAGCCACTACTTTGACTCTGATCCTACTAAGGTTGTCTCTAGTCTGCGGGCTGATGGTAAGACACCAGCATCATTCATTGCCGATACCACTACAGCTAATGCCCAAGTCCGCAGTTTATCAGAAACTGTGCGTTTGGATGCTCGGACTAAATTACTTAATCCCAAGTGGTACGAGGGAATGCTGAGTCACGGCTACGAGGGTGTACGGGAACTCTCGAAGCGGTTGGTGAATACGACGGGTTGGAGTGCAACAGCTGGCGCTGTGGATAACTGGATTTACGAGGATACTAATGCCACGTTTATTCAGGATGAAGCAATGCGGCAACGGTTAATGAATCTCAATCCCCATTCGTTCCGCAAGATTGTAGCGACATTGCTGGAAGTAAATGGTCGCGGTTATTGGGAAACAAGCGAAACTAATTTGCAAATGTTGCGCGAGTTGTACCAGGAGGTTGAGGATCGGATTGAAGGCATAGAATAGTCTGTAACATAGACCCCTGTAGAGACTTTGGACTCATTATCTCTACAGGGGTCAGATAATCCAAAATCCAAAATTGGTATGACTGCCCTAACCGTCAACCTCAACTCTATTATTAAGCTGACAGATGAGCAATTTTTTCAGCTATGCCAGATAAACGAAGATCTCAGGTTTGAACGCACTGCGAGGGGAGAATTAATCATCATGCCACCTACTGGGGGAGAAACCAGTAACCGTAATGGTAGGCTAAACCAGGAGTTATTTAATTGGGCGGACGTAAATGGAACCGGAATTGCCTTTGATTCCTCTGGTGGTTTCAAACTTCCAAATGGAGCAGATCGTTCTCCAGATGCTGCTTGGGTGAAACAGGAACGCTGGGATATTCTTACTCCTGAGCAAAAAGAGAAATTCATTCCCCTATGCCCAGATTTTGTAATTGACTTAGTTTCTCCTAGTGATAGCTTCAAAGTAATTAAGGAAAAGATGCAGGAGTATCGAGACAATTGTACTTGCTTGGGTTGGTTAATTAAACGCAAATCTAGACAAGTAGAAATTTATCGCCTCGATCAATAAGTGGAAGTAATTGAATCTCCGGCTAGTGTATCAGGAGAAGAGGTGCTGCCTGGTTTTGTTTTAAATCTTGAATCAATTTGGTAATACTCAACAAATTGTAATAACTGGGTATATAAGCCACTTTTTTATATAGTTGTGTGATCGCTGTTTATCTTCTTCAGAATGATCGCGCCCACAATGATTTCATAATAGAACTTTTTGAATGAAGTGCAAAAATGCAGCAGGATTCAATCAACTGGTTGCGTCCAATTCACAGTAATAATGGGCAAACCTGTCATTTCTGAAACACGGATCACTGTCGAGTTGATTTTAGAGCAGTTGGCAAGCTGGCGAAACCCCGGAACAAATACTAAAATCCTATCCTCGGTTGACTCATGAGGCAATTCAGGCAGCTTTAGTATTTGCAGTTGAGGTTTTAAGCGCCGATATGATTTAATCTAATTGTTGAAAACTGTGAACTTCCTGATCGATAGTTGAATGTGATCGCGTCTATCTTCCTTAGAAAGTACTGCATCTGTTGAAGTCTACAACCATAGAAAAGCTAAAGCACTCAAAAAGAGCGTGAGTCAATTAGACAAACTGCTAGCTAAAATTTTACAGGGTACTTCCGATGCAAACATCCCTTTTACCCAGTTATGCCAACTATTACACAGCTTTGGTTTTGATGGTGCGATTCGGTGCAGTCACCATATTACTTTTACCAAGGAAGGCGTTGAAGAAATACTAAATATTCAACCTAAAGGTTCACAAGCCAAAGCCTATCAAGTCAAGCAAGTCCGTACAGCGATTATCAACAGTTAAGAGGTTAAGACGATGCTTCGCTATGAAATTAATTACTGGAGCGAAGAAGACCAAGCATTTATTGCTGAAGTACCAGAATTACCTGATGCTGCAGATGGAGTTACGTATCAGGAAGCTCTGCAAAATGTAGAAATTGTTATGCAAGAGTGGATTCAGACGGCAAAAGAGATAGGACGTTTGATTCCTGAACCTAAAGGTCGCTTGATGTTAGCCTAGTTAATTAAAATGCTATGCGTACACGAAGCGATCGCACCTAATAAGAATCTAATCGCATCCTACGTTTCAGAACTGACTGATAAGTTCCACGAACGTCCTTGACAATTGACTTCACCATCGCTAACTTGAACGTCGAAAACAAGCCGTCCTAACTTGAAGAATTCTCATGCTTTTCCTCTTTTCTGTCATATATTTCTCATCAGCTGCACATCGAGGATTACTCCTCCCATCTAGGTATCTCTGCCGTGCTATGTCACTGAGTTCGATCATTCTTTGATATTGCTGTTTTTCTAATTGTGTAGGCTCTCTCATAGTTCTGATGTCCAGTTTGTAGGGACAATATCACCACTTGGCAAAATCATAGCAATCGGTAGAACCAGACTGGGTGAGTGCGAATGTACCAATTTCCTGTATCCCGATCAAAGGTTCGCTGTTGAAGTAGATCCACAGTTTCCAGCGCGTTAATAATCAGGTATTGAGCCTCTGTTAGTTCCACCAATCGTTAACTATGTATTTTGACAAAAGTCGACCGCAGTTTCTGGAGGAAACCTCCAGAAGAACGTTGACTTCAGCAATCCTACAATCAGGGGGAATTGCATCTATTTTTTACAAAGGGCGATCAAGCTTTCTTAACTGTTAGTGATCGCTCCTCAACTTTTTTACTAACTAAAGCAGACTAGCCTAATAAAGGTCTTCCTCTTCGTACTCTGGCTGCTTGATTTTCTTGGGAATATTCACTGGCTTCGGTTCATCATCCCAGGCATCAGCTTCTAGTTCGTCGTCTGCGTATTCTTCAACATATTCCGTTGGCTCATAAGGTTCTGGTGCAACATACTTTGGTTTTTGATAACGATCCCTAGTCGTTGTTGCCTCGCTCCAGTTATCTTCCTCGTCTTCTTCGTATTGCAGCGATTCATACTGTTGCTGCTGTAAAGGCTGAGGCTGCACATGTTCATATTCATACTCATCCTCATCCCAAGCTTCTTCAACTATAGGTTGACGATTTCTCAGAGATTGAGATTTTGTCGGTGCTTGCAACGGCACTCCAGTTCCCAACTGATTTTCTGGTCTAGCAGTAGTAGGAGTCAAGTATGCTTCCTCCTCGTCACGCTCCCAAGGCGCTTTGCCAATACCAATTCGCTCCAGCAATCCCACAGTTAACTGACTTACCCGTTCTTCTGCTCCTTCAAACACAATCAGCCGATTTGGACCGCTGCTCACAATTTCTTCAATTGGCAGTTCATAGGTACTCAAGAATTGATCAGGAATTTGCGGAATACCTAAAGAAGCAATAACCAGGGAGGAAACCTGACCATTTTCGTCGTTGAACTTGAAGTTTCGCACTCGACCTAGAAGTTCACCTGTTTCTGTGATTACTTCACAGTTAATCAAGTTGCTATAAACTTCAACATCGATATCTTCAATTACATCCTCGTTATCAACTAAAATCACATCCCCTACTTGGATGACGCTACTGAGGAACATATAGCGTGGTACACCAGCAAACGCGATCAGGTTGTCTCGTAGACTAAGAGCCACAACCTCTCGCCGGTCAATATCCACCCACAGTTGACTAACCACCCCTAGTCGCTTGCCATTGTCGCGGGTGATTACTTGGGTGTTCAAAATGTCGGAACGCCGAATAATTTGTTCAGAGGTCATTCTATACCGAGTCCTGATCTCGAATCCGGTTACATCAATACTATTATTAACAAATCCTCAGGTAGAGGTGTTTGATGGTTGCAATTTTAACCCTAAAACTTGAGTATAGGCTCCTCGTGCTTGAGTAACACCGATAGTACGTTCCGCAAATTCTATCATTGGTCGGCGCAGACTCACGACAATAAATTGTGCCAGAGTCGTCTGGTGTTTAATCATTTTAGCTAATCGCTCGACATTTGCTCCATCCAAAAACATATCGACTTCATCAAAGGCGTAGAAAGGCGAGGGGCGATAGCGTTGCAGGGCAAAAATAAAGCTGAGGGCAGTGAGAGATTTTTCGCCGCCAGACATAGAATTTAGCCGCTGCACAGGTTTACCTTTGGGGTGTGCCACCAAGTTAAGTCCGCTGTTGAAGATATCTTCAGGATTATCCAGTTGCAGGTAGCCATCGCCTTCAGAGAGGGTGGCAAAGATACTTTGAAAGTTTTGATTGACGGCATCAAAGGCTTCTTTAAAAGCGCGTTGTCGCAAGGTGGTGAAGTTTTCAATCCGCAGGAGCAATTCAGTACGTTCACCTGCCAAAGTCAGCAATTTTTGAGTGAATTCCTCAAGACGGGTAGTGGTACGTTCGTATTCTTCCAGTGCCAGCATATTTACGGGTTCCATTGCCTGGAGACGCTTGGAAATTACTCGCATTTCCCGTTGCAGTTGTTCTAAATCCAACTGTGGCACTTCTGGTAGAGGATTGGGTAATTCAGCCTGCTGAGTTCTTAGTTGAGTTTGCAAGCTTACTAATTCTTCACGACGAGATTGCTGAGTTTCTTGGAGTTTCTGCTGTTGCCATTCCAACTGTTGTCGAGCCAAATGGCGATCGCGTAATTCTTGTTCAGCGCGATCGCGCTTTTGTCTTTCTGCACCCATCTGCTGTTCTACCTGAACTACAGCTGCTTGAATCTGAGTAATTTGGTCACTAATTGCTGATAACTGATTTCTAACTTGTAATTCTTGATGATTTAAATCTTTTTCCTGCAACTGGTATTCGTACACCCGCTCGCTTAATTCCTGAATTTTCTCTTGGAAACGTTGGCGTTGATTTTCCAAGTCTTTTAAACGTTGCTCAAAAAGACGCAAACCTTGTTCTCGCTGTTGTAATTGTTGCTCATCGCTTTTAATAGTT
Organism: Chroococcidiopsidaceae cyanobacterium YX2bin18; assembly: GCA_030446505.1. Lineage (GTDB taxonomy): Bacteria > Cyanobacteriota > Cyanobacteriia > Cyanobacteriales > Chroococcidiopsidaceae > JAHHHE01. The sequence goes on from JAUJND010000016.1 coordinate 36,488, forward strand.
ACCTGAATTTGTTGCCATTGACTATTACTTTGAGATTCTAATTGGTTCAAGGCAAGACGTAGCTGTTGCAATTGAGCTTCCTGTGCGGGCAACTCTTGCTCTAAAACTTCCAAGCGAGACTGAGCAACGCTTAACTGTTTGTTACTCTGCACCATTTGCGATCGCGTTTGTTCTAGCTGCTCAGTCAAACTTTTAATTTCTTTGTGTAACTGTTCCTTATACAACTGGCTTTCTGTCCGTTTAGCCCTTGCTTCCGTTAATTCTTGAGTCAGGTGTTTTGTTTTTACCGAAAGTAAAGTAATCTCCTCACTACAACGCTCTAGAACCAGTGAAATCTCTTGCAGACGACTTCGTAACTGGGCGAATTCCGCCGACTCTGTAGCCGACTCTGTGCCAAAATGCAAGCCAGAACGCTGCGTGTTACTACCACCTGTCATTGCGCCACTTGCTTCTAGTAATTCCCCATCCAAAGTGACGATGCGATGTTGCCCAATAAACTGACGCGCCGCATCCAACTTGTCAAAAACTACTGTGCTACCAAAAACATGACTTAACACATCCCGATAGCGGCGATCGCATTCAATTAAGTTAATTGCATAGTCAACAAATCCATTTGCATAACGCAACGCAACCATTGGGGAGAAGCGCTGCGGTTGAATTTTGTTGAGTGGTAAAAACGTTGCGCGTCCAGCCCGTTTTTGTTTTAGCAGTTCAATTCCAGCTGCTGCTACAGCGTCATTTTCAACTACAAGTTGCCCTAAACGTCCCCCTGCTGCTGTCTCTAGCGCTAGTTGGTAACGAGGTTCAACTCTACCTAATTGGGCAACCAAACCACACACGCCACCTAATCCCGATTGCAGAATAACTTTAGTTGCGTAAGCACCTTTGAGTTTCTTGTAGTGCCTGTGCTTGAGCTTCCAATTTATCAAAGCGCGTTGTTTTTCCCGTTGCTCTTGCAGTAATCTATTTTGGGTTTGTTGCTGAATTTGTAAATCCTGTTCTGCCGTTGCTAAGGACTGTGCCAAGGATGCAATTTGAGTTGTAGAGGTGAGTAATTGCGTTTCTATCTGACCCAGTACTGAGTTTGTTTATCAGCTATTTCCGGCTCTATTCTCTGGATTAATTGGTCTTGCTCCTGTATTTGACGCGCTAGCTGGCTATTGCGCTCTTGCAGTTGAGCTTGTTCTGTGCGCCGGGGTTCTAAACTTTGAAGCAAGGTTCCAATTTGGCGATTAAGGGCGGTTTGTTCCTGTATCCAAGCATCAGAGGCATCAGCAATCGCAATGGCTGCTTCCTGACTGCGAGTAAGAGCAAGATGCGCTTGATCGCGTTCTTGTAAAGACGTAACTATCTGCGTTTCTACAAGGTGTTGTTCTTGAGTCGATTCTGCTAGGGAATGCTGATGTTGTTGAATTTCTAACTGTTTTTTGAGTTACAGAATACGTGGTAGCTTGGAATGTTCTTTCTAGCTCAATGTGCCGATGCTGTAGCCCCCGTCGTTCCGCCTCTTGAGTTGCCAGGGTAGATTGTAAAGCTAAAAGTTCTGATTCTCCTAATGCTTTTACACGCGCATTGTGTTTATGTAGTTCATTAGTTGCCTGTTCAACAACTGAATTTAGAGTAGACATCTGAGTTGTTAATTCGGCTAAAGTGCGATCCGCCTGCTTCGATTTGGGCAACTAATTTTTCTTGTTGTTCTTGGAGTCCTCGCCATACCAAGACAACTTCCCACTGGGACTTTGACTGAAATTCTGCGCGGAGCTTCGGTACTTTTCTGCTTTAATCCGATCTTGAGACAAGCGATCGCGGTTGAGCAATTAATTCTCGTTCCACAATCCGAAAACTGTCTTCTAAATCCTTTTCATCTAAAGTTGCTTTAGCCTGAGTAATTTTGCGATCAAACGTTGCCACACCAGCTAATTCATCAATAATCTCCCGACGCTCTCGCGGATTCATCGAAATGATGCTGGTGACATCTCCTTGCAGCACTACGTTGTAACCCTCTGGATAAATCCGCAGTTCGTTCTGTTGTTCGTGGAGTTCTGTAAGCGTGCAGGGTTCGCCATTGATGTAATAAGTCGATGTGTAAGTACCTTGCTGAGTAACTCGTAACTTGCGAGTAACACTCCATTCTTGCGAGGTGAGGGTTTCTGTTATGTCCCCTTGTCTCCTTGTCTCCTTGTCTCCTTGTCTCCTTGTCTCCTTGTCCCCTTGTCCCCCTGCCTCCTTGTCTCCTTGTCTCCTTGTCTCCTTGTCCCCTTGTCCCCTTGTCCCCTCTCCCAAGTCAAACGTGACAGTAACGCTAGCTTCTACAGTACCTCCGATAGCTTTTATTGTGGTTAACCAAATCAGGCAAGCGTTTGCTCCGCATCCCCCTAGAACTGGCAAGTCCAAGGGCAAATAGCAGGGCATCCAAAATATTCGATTTGCCTGAGCCATTTGGTCCAGACACGACAGTAAACCCCGGTAGCAAAGGGATTTGGGTTGTCCCACCAAACGACTTGAAGTGCGACAGTTCCAGTCGCTTAATATGCACCATAGGCGCTGGTTAGCTGGGCTTTGAAGTACAAGTGTATCAGTATAGTGATTGCTCAACAGGGTAGCACGGGAATTAAATAGATTAAAGACATTCGTAGAGTGATTGTTTAACAAAGAGTTGCAGTTGAGTTATTGACAGTATTTAATGTTCTGATTCCTTGGGAACTATGCTCGTGCAACGACTACCACATATAGCGGCGGTGCTAGCAACAGTAGGTAAGCGCTATCATCTCTAAAACTTCCTACGATGCCAGGGCTGTAGGGCGGCTTGCCCTTAAGCGCACACAGCTAGCCTTTAGTTGAGCGCGATCACACTGTATATTTTTTCCAGGGCTAAGAATAGTTATAAATTGTGAAACATAAGCAATAAGTCAATGCCGTAAGCTGTAAAGGCAAGTGAGCTTTGCTTAAAATAATATTTTTTGTATTCCGCACTTGAAAGCAATTTGTTAGATAGAAAACGTTGTTTCCCAAGTTGAAATTAGAGCTAGAGCATATCTAAATCTGAGACAGCCAAAAAACATTAGCACCTTTATAAAAATTGAGACATCTTCATCAGAGATATTATTCAGCATCAACCAGTTACAAATTTTCTCCTTTGTTGCTGTATCTAGTTTAGCTTGATAATCATGCTGCTTATAAATACCGGATTCTGGTTGATTGGCAGTTAGTAAATCCTGTATAATTGCGTCACGAACGTTAGGTAAAGCAGGTTTATCTTTCTTGAAATTTTCATCTAGATTTATTATACAAATAGCTCGGTTGAACTCGTAGACCCAAAAGCTTTCCTTTGTCCGGTGATTTGTCCCGTAGTTCAATAGCCTTACTTAGTTCAGCTTTTGCTGTTAACCAGTCTGGTTCTTTTTTACCCAGGAGGGCGTATCCAAGTTGGGCGTGGATGCGATGATTCTCAGGATCGTTTCTCATCAAGGCTTCAAATATTGGAATAGTTCTTTCTACCATCCATTGCTTTTGCTGTCCATCTTTTTGCATTTCTTTCACGCACTTTTTTAGCCTCCAAAAAAAATGATGGCTCTTTCACTAAGAGAAGTATTTTCTTCAATAAGTGCTTTAAGCTCTTCAACTTGTTCATCCAAAAGCCCAAGAGTCTCATCAAAATAGCGTTCGAGCAACCCATTGCCTTAGCGCCGCTTTTAACTTGTTCTTGACTTGCATTATTTCACCTATATTTTTATCTATTCTATTAGTGTTACTATCAACCTTTTTTCAAGTGTTTTCTGCTGTCTGAGAATGTCGTCTAAACCCGATCCATTATGCTTCGCCCCCGTAACCACCAATAATTCCCGTAGCTAAAACCTGATGGTAAAATTTACACTAGGGTTATTAGTAGACGGAAAGTCTCCTGGCATAATTAGAGCGATTACATAAGCGCCAGCTACACAAAAAGGCAATCGCCTAGCCAGCCAGTATTTAATATCTCCTCAGTTCTACGTGGAAACTTAAGTTCGCCATTCTTCATAGAATACGCTAGTCCCCCAAATGCTCCAGCCACAGTCAATAGAAACAACGTTAGATTTGGAAGCTTAAATGGAGGGTCAAAATAAATACGTAGAATCGAATGTTGATAGTAGTGTTCGAAAGATAATCCTAGCGTGCAGCCTAGAAGCTCCAACAGAAAGTAGATAAAAAAATGATGCCACTTAAATGTGTTTGGTTGTTTCGTGGATAGTGCTTTTTGAGGAGAGATAGGTTGCATATTTAGTTATACGTTTGTACTTTAGATCAAATGATGTTCGTAATTACAGCTACAAGTATGCTCAGTATTGCCGCAGGTTGCTAACTCCACCTACGTAGACTTCCTCGCCCAAAAGGTTTAAGAACCTAAGTTGGCGATTTTGTCTGTCTAGTCTAAGACTTACAGCTTGCCCATATGCAAGATTTTAGTAAGTTCTTTAACTCTCAAGTTCAGAGTTAGAAATAATGCAATAGTTCATAAAACTTAACTATGCGATGTCAGTAGAATTGATTGCAATTAGTTAATAGGATTGATTGGGTAATGATTTCTGTAACCAGGCTTTACTCTTTACCGAGGTGGATAATATAAGTTAGTTGATTGATAAGGAAGAAATAAATTAATGACAACAACTCTAAACACCAGTACCCTATTTCTAGATGATGTTCATCGTCTTCACGTTTGGACAAACAATTAAATGGCTCATTTACAACATTATTATCTTTAGAACCTTTAACAGAAATTGAACAGCAAGAAGTTTTGCAAATCCGTACTGACTTTTGGCACTATTTCTCAGCGGGTAAAGTTTATGAAGGATTAGTTAAATTTATTGCCCTCGCACCACTAATGCGATTGGCTGGTTTCTATCAGCATCCTATCGAAATTAGGCTGGAAGAAAGCATTGCTGATATTGACATTGAAGACGAGGATACAAAAATTATAGGTTTGATGGATATTCTAGCAGTTATTATGCGCAAAATAACTGGCATACCTGATACTGGTGATTGAGGCTAAAAATAGTAGTGTTAGTGCCTTAGAAGGTTTACCACAACTGCTTACTTATGCCTATAAAAACCTAGAGCCTAAGAACCTTGTTTGGGGATTGACAACAAACGGACTAAATTATTGGTTTGTATATCTCCAGCAAGGAAACCCGCCAACTTATCAACTACTGCCGGAACTAAATTTGATTGAATCTGAGCGATCGCTGCAACTACTACAAGTGTTAAAAGCAATCTGTAAGCAATAGCACCATCTAAGAGAATTCCGATAAAGCAAATTTTATTTGTAAGTGTTTCATGATAATTAACGCGAGTTGCTTCAATAGCCCAATCTAAGAGAGAAAATAGGAAACTAGAGAGGGTTATTGACCAAAGCCTTAAACCAGGAGTCTAGTAATAGTGGTATTACAAGTTAGAAAAAGCACTTACGAAACTAAACCCAAGAAATCGCTAAACAACTCCTAGCAGATACACGGGAGAATCGTCGTTTTTGCCTCTTTGCGCGACCAAATGCGCTGGGATGATAAGTTACTAGCTTGGGCAATGGGTAATCCAGGGCTGCGCGTGCATTGTTTCGTTTCATTGATTGCTTGCCCGCTTTAGGTAGCAAGTCAGAAATTGCTGCTCATTTACAGGAATATCTAGGGGATGAATCTGTTGAACTACCAGCAGCTCCTCAAAGGAATGCTCAATTTGCTCTCTCCAGATTCAATGCCGGGACAGGCAGCTGCTACAACTGTTGCGACAGCTGTTGAAACCCAGGCTCATAAATACATTTCTGGGGAGAATATTAAAACAAGTCATCAAGACAATTGAACGACTGCGTAAAGATAAGATGACTTTCACCATCGACTTACTGGGTGAAGCGGTGATTACGGAAGCCGAGGCGCAGTCTTATTTGGATCGTTACTTAGAATTGATGGCGCAGTTGGTGGCAGCCTCTAAAATATGGACGCCAGTAGCAGCAATCGATCAAACTGAGGCAGGAGAATTAGCAAAAGTTCAGGTTTCTGTTAAGTTAACAGCATTTTACTCGCAGTTCGATCCTCTAGATGCTCAAGGTAGCCAAGCAAGAGTGAGCGATCGCATTCGTATCTTATTGCGTCGTGCTCAAGAATTAGATACAGCGGTTCACTTTGATATGGAACAGTATGCCTATAAAGACCTTACTCTCTCTATTTTAAAACAGCTGTTACTGGAAGATGAGTTTCGGAGTCGGACAGATTTAGGGATAACAATTCAAGCTTATCTGCGTGATAGTGAGCAAGATGTCCGAAATTTAATCGCCTGGGCAAAACAACGTGGCTATCCCGTGACGGTGCGTTTAGTAAAAGGCGCTTATTGGGATCAAGAGACAATTAAAGCTGCTCAAAAAGATTGGACACAGCCCGTATATAACGATAAAGCGGCAACAGATGCCAATTTTGAGAAGATAACTCAGTTGTTGCTTGAAAATCACGAGTATGTTTACTCAGCGATTGGTAGCCATAACGTGCGATCGCTTTCCCACGCGATCGCTATAGCCGAAACTCTAAATATTCCCCGCCGTTGTTTTGAAATGCAAGTTTTATACGGCATGGGAGATAAGTTAGCAAAAGCGCTGGTTGATCGCGGTTATCGGGTGCGGGTATATTGCCCTTATGGTGAATTATTGCCGGGAATGGCTTACTTAATTCGCCGCTTGCTAGAGAATACTGCTAATAGTTCTTTCCTGCGGCAAAGCATGGAAGATCGCCCGATTGAAGAGTTGCTAGCACCACCTGTTTTGGAGCAGGGGACAAGGCGACAAGGGGACAAGGGGACAAGGGGATTAGGGGAGAATGCTTCATCATTCTCTAACGCAGCAGATACGGATTATGCAGATATGGAAGAAAGAGAGCGATCGCAACAAGCATTTGCAATTGTTCGCCAACAGCTAGGTAAGACGTATTTACCTTTAATTAATGGTGAATATCAACCTACGGCAGAAATCATTGATTCTGTTAATCCTTCTAACTACAGTGAAGTAATTGGTAAAGTCGGGCTGATGTCTGTTGAACAGGCAGAACAGGCGATGCAAGCGGCAAAGACAGCATTTGGAAGTTGGCGACGTACACCAGTAAGGCAACGGGCAGAGATCCTCCGTAAAGCAGCAGAATTGATGGAACAACGCCGCGCCGAATTATCAGCCTGGATTGTTTTGGAAGTTGGTAAACCTGTACGAGAAGCAGATGCAGAGGTTTCAGAAGCAATAGATTTCTGCCGCTACTACGCTGCGGAAATGGAACGGCTGGATCAAGGACATAACTACGATCTTGCTGGTGAAACAAATCGCTATTACTATCAACCACGCGGCATTGCTGTGGTGATTTCTCCCTGGAATTTCCCCTTGGCGATCGCTGCTGGGATGACTGTTGCGGCGCTAGTTACTGGCAACTGCACCTTACTAAAGCCTGCTGAGACATCGTGTGTAATTGCAGCAAAACTAGCTGAGATTTTGGTAGAGGCTGGGATACCCAAAGGAGTGTTTCAATATGTGCCAGGCAAAGGCTCAAAAGTCGGCGCTTACCTAGTAAATCATCCTGATACTTCCTTGATTGCTTTTACAGGTTCCCAAGAGGTTGGTTGTCGGATTTACGCAGATGCAGCAATTGTAAAACCAGGACAAAAGCACCTGAAGCGCGTAATTGCGGAGATGGGCGGTAAAAATGCTCTAATTGTGGATGAAAGTGCTGACTTGGATCAAGCAGTTGTCGGAGTTGTGCAGTCGGCGTTTGGTTACAGTGGTCAAAAATGTTCTGCTTGTTCGCGGGTGATTGTTTTAGAACCAATTTATGATGCTTTTGTGCGGCGATTGGTTGAAGCAACGCGATCGCTTAATATTGGTGCAACTGAGTTACCCAGCACTCAAGTTGGTCCTGTTATTGATGCCACAGCTAGAGATCGGATCAAAGAATATATTGAGAAAGGTCGCTCAGAATCTGAAGTAGCTTTAGAAATGTCAGTACCTGAAAATGGCTACTTTATCGGTCCAACAATCTTTAGTGAAGTGTCGCCCACCGCTACAATTGCCCAGGAAGAGATTTTTGGTCCGGTTGTGGCAGTAATTCGGGTAAAAGATTTTCAGGAAGCGATCGCAGTTGCTAACAATACAAATTACGCTCTAACTGGCGGACTTTATTCACGTACACCATCGCACATTCACCAAGCACAAGCAGAGTTTGAAGTCGGTAACTTGTACATCAATCGTACTATTACAGGTGCGATCGTCGCCCGACAACCCTTCGGCGGATTTAAGCTTTCTGGTGTTGGTTCCAAAGCAGGTGGTCCAGATTACTTGCTCCAGTTTTTGGAACCACGGACAGTAACAGAGAATATTCAACGCCAAGGCTTTGCACCGATTGAAGGAGCGGATTGAAGTATTAGATAGTAGAGCCAAAAGAAGGGATTAAAGGTCAGGAATTAAAGCAGAACTGCTCCTAAAACCGCATTCTCGCTCAAGGTGTGCGGTAGCTCTTTTTTTCACCGTGAGTGTGAACTAGGTAGCTTTTCCCTAAGCCGCAAACTTATCTTCCCAAAGTCGCCTAAGGAGCTTGCCATTGTATCTAAGCTCTCTTAGCCTGCGATTCTCACCATCTAGAAAATAGGTTTCCTCATAGTTATCTCCAGTCATAACCAGTTGATTGTCATCAACCATTTGATAATTGATTATCTGAGGTGTATTATTCAACAGTTTGTTTGTAAATACTAAACCCGACTGATTACCATCAACACACCAAGACATATAGCCTGACTCTGCTTGTGAATTGTATTCCCAAGTCATCTTTACGCCAAACTCAGCTTGCTCAAGATGGTGAATATTGCTGATTGCTAAGAGTTCTTGTTCGTCCAATAATCTTACTGCTACCTTGACAAGCTTAGAAAACCAAATACCTTCTGAACGGCACCAAAAGTTATAGAGACAGTAGTGCTTTTGACAATTTATTGTTCCGGTTAGTGGGTAAGCTTGTGCTAAATTAGCTTTGCTTTGCAACTTTATTTTGTGACAAATATCTAGGACAGATTGCCTCTTTTTAAGGAATCTTTCTGGCACTTTCATTGCATTCCTCCTAAAAAGTGCTGCAAACTGCAAAATTTATAAGTTTTGAGTTGCTAAATACTTCTCAAAGCTACGTCTTCTTTTTATGCAGAATGTCGGATGTTTGTAATAAGTCTTTACATTAATCCAGATAGCTCTTGGAGGCGAGAAGCAAAAAGACCAGGAGCCTATGCCTCAATAATCCTGTTACCTAAACAAGTTAGACACTTAGTCTAGTCCACGCAGTTACAAACTGCTAAACATGGCAAATTAACCCTAGCTAAGCTGAGATATTTCTAAAACAAGCCCACCCAAGAAAGATGGCAATGAAGGAGGTGGGTAAATTTGTTAGTACCTGGTTGGGAATACAGAAGCTCAAACGCTAGAAGCAGCGATCGCGTCTTTGATGCAACGCATATCAATTATCTGCAAACACGCACCAGCTGTTGTTTTTATCTTTTGACTATGGGAAACCCTGTCTAGTCTTGGAGAAACAAGCAAACTTTTAACACTATTGGCGGTTTTATGCAAACAATGTTGCAGCTTCTTAACAAAACTGTTATGTTAGTTTACATAAAGTTACAAAGGTTAGACAGTTATGCGCTACACAGATAAAGAAGGGAATATTCTCAACCTCAATGATGCTCTGACTGCGGACAGCTTTTTTATGGAAGCTGACGTGTATATCAGCGAACCGCTAGAGATGTATTTCAACGTAGAAGGAGAGCTAAGAGCAGGAAAAAGACCAAAAGCTGCATTAGCAAATCTGCGTAGTGACGGTTAGGTATTTAGCTTTATATCAAGCTATCTAGTTAGTGATCCTCTAATTTTCGCCGTATTGTATAAGAGGCAGTTATGAATCAGCCCATCGAATTATCTTTAGAGCAAGAATTTAGTATTAGAAGCTTTGCTGATCAAGTACAACATATGTCCCGTGAACAAGCGCAGGAATTTCTAATCAACCTGCACGAGCATATGCTTCTGAGAGAAAATATGTACAAGTACTTTATTAAGCATGAGTGGGGATTAGATTCAAACTCCACATCTAGATAAAGCATGATTGCCTAAATCAGAATTCTGCCCAGTCTCACACTGGGCTTTTTGCTTGAATGGTTAATTTTTAAGAGGTGGATATCTGTTATTCTTATTAGTCTAATTGAAGCTATTGAACTACAGTTCTACAACACTGCCAAATTTTGATGAGCAATCTAATCGTTGAAACAGCTTTATTGCCTCAAGAACTTCCAGCGATTCAAGCAATTAGGCGTTCGGTGTTTCAAATAGAGCAAGGAGTCGCACCAACTTTAGATTTTGATGGACAAGATGAAACCTCTGAGCAAATAATTGCTTATCTAGATAATCAACCTGTGGGAACAGCTAGAATTAGATATTTGGATAATAAGACTGCAAAAATAGAAAGGCTTGCTGTTTTGTCTACAGCTAGAGGACAAAAAATTGGCAAGAAAATTATGGAAAAGGCAATAGAAGTTGTAGCTGAAAAAAATCTGCAAGAAGTATTAATTCATGCCCAAGAATATATAAAAAGCTGGCATCAGCAGTTGGGTTTTGAGAAGGAGGGAGAAAGATTTTAGTAAGCTGGCATACCGCAAGTCAAAAAGAGGACAAAATTAAGCTAGACTAGCTGCTGCCTGTGAATCATAAAGAAAAACGCAAGCGATTCCAACTACCTATACTGGGGCTAATTTGGTTGGTGGGGGCAGTAAGCGATCGCATCTGGTTTGCCCTAGATCACTCCATTCCAGCATGGGATCAGGCAGATTACTTAACTGGCTCGTTAAACTACTGGCAAGCTTTACAACATCCGCAATGGTTGAGCAACGAGTGGTGGACTACTTTTGGCTACTCTCCTCTAAAGTACCCCCGTTAACATACATTGCCACAGCTATCTTTCAGAATATTTTTGGCACTGGACTAGATCAAGCAACACTTGTCAACCTGTTTTTTAGTGCGATTCTTTTAAGTTCAGTTTATGGGTTAGGTGTCCAGCTATTTAGTGTTGAAGTCGGTCTATGGGCAAGCTGCATTATGCCAGATATTACCTGGTCTTTATCAATCCCGCCTAGATTTTTACTTGATTATCCTCTTACAGCTTGTTGTGACATTGAGCTTTTGGTGTCTTACGGTTTGGACAAAAGGCAGGAAGAAAGTAAATATTGCTCACTTTAGCCCTGCATCACTTCAACAATGGTTATGGGCGGCAGCATTTGGTCTTTCACTTGGCATAGCGTTATTGGTGAAGCAGACAGCGTTGTTCTTTTTGTTCACACCATTGTTGTGGGTTGCGGCGACAGCGATTGTCCAACGCAACTGGAGGCGGATATTTCAGCTAATGGGGGGATTATTGCTATCGGTAGCGGTGTTTAGTCCCTGGTATCGTACCAACTGGCTGCTGATGCTGACTTCTGGTAAGGGCAACTGTAGACTGGCGATCGCTGAAGGTGATCCAGCTTTGAATACACTGGCAGCATGGACTTATTACTGGAAAGCACTACCTAATCAAGTTTCCTGGTTACTGTTGCTTGTGCCAATCGTCGGGTTACTTATTTATTGGAAGCAGGGAAGGCGCAAACAAGAAGATGCTTATCCCCGTCCCCTTGTCTGGTTAGCAGTATTTTGGGTTGGCGCTTACTTACTTTGTTCCCTAAACGTTAACAAAGATCCCCGATATGTCTTGCCTTATTTGCCTGTAGTCTCAATTTTTCTAGCTTATGGCATAACTTGTTGGCGCGGACGCTGGAGAAATCAGATCCGCTCTTATACTGTTGGTCTAGCAATTATGCTGATGTTTTCAACCTATTCCCAGTAGGAGGTATTTTAGGTAAGAGGATTACACAAGTTCTCAGTCCTAATGCTCAACATCATGCTTACTTGGGAACTACGTTGCCTCACGCTCAGGTGATTGAGCAAATTATTCAAACAAACCCGTATGTGCGCTCCACATTAGGAGTGTTACCATCTACAGCAGAAATTAACCAGCACAATTTTAATTACTACGGTGCTTTAGAAAATTTTCAGGTTTATGGTCGTCAAGTGGGGACAAGGACAAAGCAAGTTGAGCAAGATGCGCGATCGCTTGACTGGTTCCTGACTAAAACAGGCGATCAAGGATCAGTTCCAGAAGCTCAAGCTGCCATTGTCCAAAATGTTGAGCGATCGCCTAATTTCCAACTATCTAAAGCTTGGAACTTACCCGACAGTAATACTTTAAAGCTTTATCAGCGGCGCTCTCTGTCAGTACAAGTACAACCCATAACAAAAGAGGAGATAAAAGACAGAATTGTGCTGTCGCGAGTTACAGTACCAAAAGAATCTCCGCCTGGAGTGCCTGTGCCAGTAACTTATGAATGGCAAGGTTCCTGGGAGCAATTGCAGTCTGGCTTAGTGGTACTAACCTGGCAAAATAACCAACTCCCCACTCCTCAGTTTCGCTGGCTACATGACCACGGCATTGGTATGGGAGCTTTGCATTCCAACTTGGTACATGACACAAAAAGTAGCTTTCGAGTTGTTGAACAAACAGCAATGCTGCCTCCTGCTAATACCCCAACTGGAATTTACACCCTAGAGGCGACTTACTTAACCCAAGATGGGCAAACTTACCCCATTTCAGTACCGCCAGTAACTCTAAAAATTGACCCAGTTGCCCCCCACACCACCAGCACCGGAATTAGATTTAGTTACTCAACTGCGAACTTTAGCAACGGCTTTACCCAAAGGACTAGACGCACTAGGAGTCGTCTTTGATGAAATTGGGCGGATCAACCAGTACGATCCAACTCAAGACTATCTGACGCAAGCGCAGCAGCTCTAGAATACCGCTTACAGCTAGAACCGCAAAATTTAGACTGGGCTTATGCTTTGGCTTTTCTTAGGTATTAAAACAACAAGTAAAGGAAGCGATCGCCGCTTGGGAACGAGTAACTCAGCTAGATTCCCAAAACCCTTATGCATACGCTTACCTTGCCTTTGTCCATTTATACAACTGGCACGGTTCAGCAGCTGATGCTGCTCTCAAGAGCGCTCGCGCCCCTCAGCCCCAATTTGCCAATAATTCAAGCTCTCAGTGGTGTTGCAGCGCTAATGCAAGGTAATCTTGTCAAAGCGTGGCATGATCTTTCAATTGTGACAACACTCTAGTTGAAATGCCACAGAGAATTGTCTTGTGTGTATACCAGGTGTGTAGTGCTAGGCGATGGACTTCGCGCCAAGGGACATGATGTTGTCTGGCTAACTCTGCACAGTCTTCATATTCTGGTTGGACGTTTGTAATTACTCTTTGTCCCATCCAGGCAATCTTCACCCGCACTGCACCATATTTGGTTTCAACCTGTTGAATTTCACGCTGTAAAATAGCGCGTTGCTGGGTAAAGCGACGAATCCCTAATGTACTTGTTTCTCGGAATAAAACGGTTTCACAACTGCTTAATTGCTGAGGATGGCAGATAACGGTAAGTAAAATTCCGGGACGGGACTTTTTCATCCCAATTGACTGAGTAAACACATCCACTGCCCCGGCAGCGAATAACGCTTCAAACACATAAGCAATAACTTGAGGACTTGAATCATCTATTTGCGTTTCTAGGACAGAAATAGTCTCTAGAGGGCTTTGTGTGGGCAATTCAGCCTTACTACTTTCACCAAGCCAGAGCCGCAAAATGTTCGGAATTGGAAGATCGCGAGAACCTGCTCCTAGTCCGATTCGCTGGAGAGTCATTGCTGGTGGGGAACCAAAGTCGGTCGCAAGGGTAGTTGCGATCGCTGCCCCAGTTGGAGTTACAAGTTCCTGATCTATGCCATTACTGTAGATAGGAGTTCCGCGCATTTCCCACAATTTCAACACGGCTGGTACTGGTATTGATAGAACACCGTGTGCTGCCCGAATTGTGCCGCCTCCGGTTGGTAGCGCCGAGCAATAGAGGTGATCAATTCCCAGCCAATCTAACCCCAAACAAGTGCCAACAATATCAACAATGGCATCTACAGCACCAACTTCATGAAAGTGAACCTGCTGTGGAGAAATGCCATGTACCGCTCCTCTGCTGCTGCTAATTGACGAAATACTGCCAAACTCCAGGCTTCTGCTCGTGGTGGTAAATTAGCCCTTGTAATTAATTGTTCTATTTCTGGTAGATGGCGTTCGTGGTGGTGATCATTAGCTGATAAATCCACATAAACTTTAGTTGCTAGTTGACCATTACGATGAACTGGTTCTGCGCGTAACTGATACTCTTGCTCGATCCCCAGCCCTTTAAGCTTTTCAATCAAGTATTCTAAAGGAACACCAGCATTAGCGATCGCTCCTAGGCACATATCACCAGCAATACCAGTTGGACATTCTAGATAGGCAAGCTTTGTCATAGGAGTCAGAAAGATTACAGGCGACAGAAGACAGAATATTTATCCCTGACTCCTTTTAGATTTTATGGCGACAATTTACACTGTTCATCCTCATAATCCCCAAGTCCGGATCATAGAACAAATTAGAGACGCACTGCGAAATGGTGCAGTGATGCTTTATCCTACCGATACAGTTTATGCGATCGGTTGTGATTTGAACTCAAAATCCGCAGTCGAAAGAGTACGAAAGATTAAGCAGCTATCAAATGATAAGCCACTGACATTTTTATGTCCTTCTCTATCTAATGTGGCGACTTATGCCAGGGTGAGTGATCCAGCGTATCGGATTATGAAGCATCTAATTCCAGGTACGTACACCTTCTTGCTCCCAGCAACTAAATTAGTGCCAAAATTGGTTCAGAACCCAAAGCGCCAAACTACTGGAATTCGTGTACCAAACCATAATGTGTGTTTAGCTTTGTTGAATGCTTTAGAAAATCCAATTATTTCTACTTCGGCTCATCTTACCGAAGATGAAGATGGGCAAGCAGTCTCGGTTGAAGAAAGCAATATCTCGCAAGTAGAACTATTTGAGCGTTTAGACAAGTTGGTAGATGTAATTGTAGACAACGGTTCAGAACCGGGATATCAAGTTTCTACAATTCTGGACTTGACAGGGGAAGAACCCGTCATTACTCGAAAAGGTTTAGGGTGGGAAGAAGCAGCAGCTTGGATTTAATTAAGAAGTAATGTGCAAGAAATGAGAAGGTAGAAGAACATTGCTCTTTTGTCCCGTAGTCTAACTGTTTCCTCTTTATTTATTATTAATATAAATTTAACTAAGGAAATTAAATCAAAACTAAAATCAGGAAACAAACTTGATATGAACAACGAATTATTAAGGAACATTTTTACAGATTCTGAGATAGAGTCTGTAAAAAATACAACAAGGAAAGATAAAGAACATCCTTTAAAAAGGATAATTCTGCCAAATAAACCTAATACAATAGCTAGGCAAGTTTCTGTAAACACTGAAAAAGCTTTTTAGAGTGGTTTTTGAAGAAAATAAGAAGTGGCTGTCAATTTTAAAGCCAAGGCTTCTTGATATAAATGATTATTCAGAGTCTTCTAGTGCTTTGGCTGAAATTAGAGCTTATGATTATTTATTGGAAGCTGAAATTTTAGTCAGACCGTTACCTCGAAAGTCATATCCTACGTCGGATTTTTCAATAGAGGAAAATAATGAAAAAGTTTCCCTAGAAGTCTATGCCAAACAATTAAATGGTATAGAATCTAAAGATTTAGAAAACTTTTATAACGAAAGACCTCAATTTCAAGAAGGCAAAAATACTTATACAAAAGTACATATAATAACACCATTTGGAAAACCTAAAGAAAACGAGAATATTTTTGAGTCATTTGAAGAACTAAGTAGAGAACAAAAACAACAAGAGAATACTACAGAAATTGCTATTAAAAAGATTGCTTTTATTAAAGACAAAGAGAATCAGTTGAGCGCAACTGAAACATCTATTTTGTGGTTAGATTTTCAAGATGAAGACTGGGATCTATTAATGAAGGTTAATCAGCTATTACCAGTAATAACTTGGCATGGACTTTTCTACTCTGGTGCAATTTGGTATGCTTTTTATGGATGCAAGGATGCTCCAATCTTTGAAAATTTCAGTATAGAATCTCCTTTTTTAACTCCTATCAATAAAATGCGTCATGAAGGGCGTTTCCAAACGTCAACTAACATTGATGCTGTAGTAATTTCCTTTCCAAGAGCTACTGTAGTATTAGAAAATCCAGAAAGTCAAAAACCTATTAAACCCTGGCTCTGGAGAAAGCTTATTAGTATGCCATGGTTTAATTTTGAATATTCATATTTAAATTGGCCTAACCCTAATTTAAAGCAAAAGTTAGAAAGTCAAAGAAATACTTTAATTGCTTTGAGCAATCTAGCAGAATAGCAATCGTTCGACAGCACAGAAACCCCTGCTACCCAAGAAGACACAATCTAGAGTGCCAACAATGCATATTAATTCCGATGCCATCGAGTCCCATTCGGGCTATCAATTAGGGTAATGCCTTGTTCTTGGAGTTGATTTTAGAAGTATCATCCCCAGCGATAATCAGCATCCATATCAATTCAAGTTTTTTCAGCTTGGTTAATAATTAGCTTCACCAAGTTTTCAATGAGTCGAGCGCGCTCCATTGGCACAATATCTTTGCCATGCAACATCTCTTGCACAATCATAAAATGCACGAGGGTACCAATAAAAATTCGCGCCGTTGCTTCTGGGTCAGACAGCTTGAGTTGAGGACAGGTCGTGAAATATTGACGGAGCCTTTTGAAGGAGGTCTGCTCAATATTGCGAACAAAAGCGCGGGCTAACTGCGGGAACCGCCCTGACTCTCCCAAAATGACACGCATGAAGTTGAGGAACTGCGGCTCATTCATGCACGTATCTAACAACCGATTCGCTAAATCTCGAAGGACAATTTCTGGGGCAGTTTGTAGGACTTGAGCATTAGCAGGACCAAAAACCGAGCGAAACTTTCCTTCAACCAAGCGTTGGATCAGCGCGATGAATAAACCTTCTTTGTCCTGAAAGTGGCTATAAACAGTTGCTTTTGAAACACCTGCGGCGATCGCTACTCGATCCATACTTGTTGCTGCATAGCCGTGTGCCAAAAACTCCTGCATTCCCCCTTCTAAAATAGCTTCGGCTTTCTCTGACGATAATTGGCGGTCGGCGCGTGGGGGTTTTGTCTGTTCCATTCGGTAGTGTTTTGCTTTGGGCTAATGCGTCAAATTTGACTTGACATTACTATACTAAGCGGTTTAGTTTAATAATCAATGAACTGAACTGTATAGTTTAGTTAGTTCAGTTTAGGAGGCACTGACCATGCAAAACACACCTGTTCAAGAAAGCCTAGCTGCCAAAGTTCGCAAGTCGAATTGGGCAATGATCGCCATAGCTTCGCTTTGTGTAGGTAGCGCGACGGTGGGGCTTTTTTGGCGCTTCCAGTCAACCCCAGCTTCACCACAGCCTGAGATTATCAGCGAGGCAGCCATTAAAACTGTCACTGCCTTGGGGCGATTGCAACCAAAGGGAGAAGTTATTAAACTCTCTGCACCAACTTCTAATAATGGAAACCGGGTTGATCGACTGCTGGTAAACGAAGGCGATCGCGTGAGAGTAGGGCAAGTGATCGCAATTTTGGATAACCGTGATCGCCTTCAGGCAGCATTGGAACAAGCACAAAAAGATGTGACTGTAGCACAGGCAAAACTTGCCGTCACTCAAGCCGGAGCAAAACAAGGTGAGATCGCCGCGCAACAGGCAGAACTTAATCGTTTAGAAGCAGAACGCCAGGGTGACATAATTTCGCAAGAGTCAAAAATTGCTCGATTAGCCGCAGAAATGCGAAATGCCCAAACCGAATACCAACGATACCAAGCGCTCTATCAAAATGGGGCAATCTCAGCCTCGGAGCGAGACTCAAAGCTTTTAACTTTAGAGACGGCACAGAAAAGCCTGCAAGAAGCTCAGGCAGAACTCAATCGCACGCGGTCAACCCTCCCCGCAGAACTCGAAGAAGCGAGGGCAACCTTAAATAAAATTGCCGAAGTGCGTCCGGTAGATGTGGCTTATGATCGAGCAGAAGTTGATAAAGCTATTGCTGCTAGGAATCAGGCGAAAGTAGAGCTAGAACAGGCATTTGTGCGCTCGCCAGTTAATGGTGAGGTGTTATACATTCACACCCGTTCCGGGGAAGTCATTTCCAGTGATGGCATCCTAGAACTAGGGCAAACCCGACAGATGGAAGCGATCGCCGAAATTTATCAAAGTGATGTAAGTAAAATCCGGCTAGGGCAAAAGGTGCGAGTGTCGAGCGATTCACTACCGGGTGAATTGTCTGGGACTGTTACCCAAATTGGTTCACAGGTGCGACGACAAAATATTGTCAACACCGACCCTAGCACAAACATTGACGCGAGAGTAGTTGAAGTCCACGTAGCGTTAGATGAAACCTCAAGTCAGAAAGCATCAAAGTTCACCAACTTGCAAGTTAAGGTAGTAATTGAGCCATGATGCAATGGATTCAACAACTGCAACGTCGCACACCGCTTGGATGGCTGCAACTGAGTCATGAAAAAGGACGGTTATGAGTAGCACTTTCCGGCATTGCCTTTGCAGATGTACTGATGTTTATGCAGCTTGGTTTTCAGAACGCCCTGTATGATAGCAACACGCGTCTCAGTAGTTCCCTACAAACTGACCTTGTGTTGCTTAGTCCACAGGCTCGCAATATGCAGAATCTATCGACATTTGCGCGGCGGCGGCTGTATCAGGCAATGGATATTCCAGGGGTGAAAGCCGCAGAGCCGTTTTACGCTAATACGATTGTCTGGAAGAACCCAGAGACGCGGCAAGAAAGCACAGTGCAATTAGTAGGCTTTAATCCAGACCATTCGGCGTTCAACTTGCCGGAAATAAATCAGCAATTGAATAAACTAAAACTGCCCGATACGGTGGTCTTCGATCGTGGTAGTCGCGGCAATTACAAAGAGACGATACTTGCTGTTGCCCAGGCTCGACCTGTAACAACCGAAGTCGAAGGGCGCACAATTACAGTGGCAGGTTTGTTCACCTTGGGCGCTTCCTTTGGCGCAGATGGCACGTTAATCACAAGCGACCAGAACTTTTTATTGATGTCTCCCAGACGAGAGGCTGCCAGCATTGGTTGGGGTTAGTGTATTTAACCCCTGGTGCTGACGAGCAGCAGGTAGTGACGGCTCTGCGATCGCACTTACCCAACGATGTGCAAGTAATGACTCACGCAGAATTTATTGAATTTGAAGAAAATTATTGGAAAAGTGAAAGTCCGATTGGCTTTATCTTTGGTTTGGGAACGGCAATGGCGTTTGTCGTTGGTGGTGTAATTGTCTATCAAGTGCTTTCAACAGATGTAAACGCTCATCTCAAAGAATATGCCACCTTCAAAGCGATGGGCTACAACAATGTGTATCTATTAAGCGTGGTGTTTGAAGAAGCCGTTATTCTCGCAGTTTTGGGCTTCATTCCCGTCCCCATCTTGCCTTTGGGACTTTATGCCTTAGCCGCGCAAGCAACTGCCTTGCCGCTCTACATGACGCTTACGCGAGCAATTCTTGTGCTGATCTTGACTTTAATCATGTGTGGTTTGTCCGGAAGCGATCGCCACCCGTAAACTCCAATCTGCTGATCCTGCTGATATGTTTTAGGTCTCCATCATGTCTCAGCCCGCTATCATCGTGCGCCACCTTGATCACTCCTTTGGTCAAGGTCAATTGCAGAAACAAGTTCTCTATGATATTAATCTCGAAATTAACAGTGGCGAAATTATAATCATGACCGGACCTTCTGGCTCTGGTAAAACAACCTTACTCACCTTGGTTGGCGGATTACGTTCTGCCCAATCTGGCAGCTTGCAAGTGTTGGGACAAGAACTTTGTGGTGCGACTGCTCAACAACTTACCCATGCACGTCGCGATCATGGGTATATTTTTCAAGCACATAACTTGCACAGCAGTCTTACTGCCCTGCAAAATGTCAGGATGGGGTTGGAACTTCACCACGATATTTCAACCGCAGAAATGCAAACTCGCGCGCCGAGATGCTCAAAGAAGTAGGACTGGGCGATCGCGGCAATTACTATCCAGATGATTTATCGGGCGGACAAAAACAACGAGTGGCGATCGCGCGGGCTTTAGTGAGTCATCCCAAAATCGTTTTGGCAGATGAACCTACAGCAGCACTCGATAGTAAATCTGGGCGGGATGTGGTCAATCTGATGCAAACTCTTGCACGGGAACAAGGTTGCACGATCTTATTGGTAACGCACGATAATCGAATCTTAGATATTGCGGATCGCATTGTGGACATGGAGGACGGTAGGTTGACTAATAACACGACGACAGCAATTTCGTCAGTTGCCTAAGATGTTACTAGCATCCGCAAACTGCCACATTAGCAAAATGTTGGATGGTGCGATTTAATTGCGATGCCATCGAGTCCCATCCGGGCTATCAATTAGGGTAATGCCTTGTTCTTGGAGTTGATTGCGGATACGATCGCCTTCAGCAAAATTCTTGGCTACGCGCATTCCCACGCTGCTGAATCAGAGCTTCAATTTCGGCATCGCTTGGAGTTACCTTTAGTTCCCCAACTGTCTTTGCACCACTAGCTTGCAGGTTTGCTGAGGCTACTACAGGTTCTTCAAAATTGGCTTCTAGTCCTAAAATTTGTGCCAAATTGACTAAGGTGCGCCACTGCCGCTCAAGGTGTTGCGATGGCGTTTCAGTCATTTCAGCCTTACCTTGATGCACGAAAATATTACGTTCGCGGCGTAGCTCTTTAGCAAGCTCAAACAGAATGGCTATTCCACCAGGAAAATTAAAATCATCATCAACCGTTGATTGGAATCGTTGCACTGTATGGATATCTAAATCATTTCCATTTTCTGTCCAACCTAGTAGGGGTACACCATACTGATATCCGAAAAGCAAACCTTCCTTAAGGGTGTGCCAACCGTTAGTAGCAGATGCGATCGCTTCATCACTAAAATCAATGGGCGTGCGGTATTGAGCCATGAGAACAAATAGCCGCACTGCCATCGGATCAGTAGGACGATCCAGTAATTCCCGAATTGTAATAAAGTTGCCCAAAGACTTAGACATCTTCTCCCCCTCCACCGTCACCATGCCATTGTGTAGCCAATAATTAGCTAGCGGTTTACCAGTAACGGCTTCACTTTGAGCAATTTCATTTTCATGATGCGGGAAAATTAAGTCTGCACCCCCAGCGTGGATGTCAATCGTATCACCAAGGCGATCGCGCACCATTGCGGAACACTCAATATGCCAACCAGGTCGTCCTGCACCCCACGACGATTCCCACGCTGGTTCCCCTGGCTTCGCCGCTTTCCACAAAGCAAAATCAAACGGGTCTTTCTTTTTTGGCTCTGGATCAACGCTTGTCACTCTGCCACTTGCCCCTGCTTGCAAGCCTTCTAACTTGCGTTTACTAAGCTTGCCATACTCTTTAAACTGCCGGACTGCGTAATAAACATCACCCGCCTCTGGATAGGCATAACCTTTATTTTCCAATTCATGAATTAATCGCTTAATTCCATCCATTGTGTGAGTGGCACGGGGATACTCCGAAGCTTCCTGAATATTTAGCCGCGCCATGTCCTCAAAATATGCTTGGATGTAGCGTTCAGCTACGGATTCCATTGACGATCCTTCTTGTCGCGCACGGGTTAGAATTTTGTCATCAATATCAGTAAAATTCTGGACATAACGCACGTCATATCCCAAGGATTGTAGATAGCGGCGTACTACATCCCAAACAATACACGCCCGCGCATGACCCAAGTGGCAGTAGTCGTAAACCGTTACGCCACAGTAATACATCCGCACCTGATTCGGTTCTAGCGGTTTAAAGAGTTCCTTGCGGTGAGTAAGAGTGTTGTAAAGGGTTAAGGTCATGGGCATGGGAATGGTGAAATCTGTTTTCTCGGCACTGTTTTTAGGTAAAACTAGTCTTACCTAAAAACAGCAATAATAGGGGAGGGCAGGTGGAATCTTCGTTGGCATTCCTCAAAAGAGTGCGCCCTGTAACTATATACTGCTATTTTTTGACGTTTTTGACAGCGACTTGCTATGCAATCATCTGTAATTCCAGACCAATCTCAAGTAATGGATGCCCCGAAACACGGCTTACCAGTCACGATTATTACGGGTTTTCTTGGTAGTGGTAAAACTACCTTACTTAATCACATTCTTAGCAACCAAGAGGGTGTGAAGACCGCTGTTTTAGTAAATGAATTTGGCGAAATTGGCATCGACAATGAGCTAATTGTCACTACTGGCGATGACATGGTGGAGCTAAATAATGGTTGTATTTGCTGCACGATTAATAACGATTTGGTAGAGGCGGTTTACAAAGTTTTAGAACGCCAAGAAAAACTAGATTATCTAGTAGTGGAGACAACTGGGCTTGCCGATCCGCTGCCTGTGGCTTTGACGTTTTTGGGTACTGAATTACGGGACTTAACCCGCCTAGATTCAATTGTCACGGTAGTAGATGCGGCAAATTACAGCCTGGATTTATTTAACTCGCAAGCGGCACATAGCCAAATTCAATATGGTGACATCATTCTGCTCAACAAAGCGGATTTAGTTGATGAAGCCGATTTGGATCTATTGGAAGTTAAGATTCGGGAAGTTAAAGAAGGAGCAAGAATTCTCCGCACCACGCGATCGCAAGTGGCAATTCCCTTAATTCTGAGTGTGGGTCTATTTGAGACTGACAAATATTTTGATGAACACTCAAACCATGATCACAATAACAATCATGACCACGATCACCACGATCACGACCATGACCATCATGACCACGAGCATCACTCCCATCACCTAGACAATGATGGGTTCACATCGCTGTCCTTTCAAAGTAATCAGCCGTTGTCTATTAGGAAATTTCAGGATTTCTTAGATAACCAGTTACCCCCTAGTGTCTTCCGGGCGAAAGGGATTATGTGGTTTGAGGAAAGTCCCAGGCGGCATATCTTCCACTTGTGCGGCAAGCGCTTCAGTATTGATGATGATGAGTGGAAAGGTGAGCGGAAAAATCAGCTAGTACTGATTGGGCAGGATCTAGATCATGAAACTTTGCGAACTCAGCTGCAAAACTGCGTTTGTATCTCTTCCACTCGCGGTAAAGGCTTTGGGAAATAGCTTTTCCCTCAAGCGGCTCTGTAGCTGACAAAATTAGGGAAGGCGCTCTATATGCGATCGCATATAGAGCGTGTAGAAGTCTTTGAAGGTGCGAAACCTGCCGTAAAAGGCGATCGTAATTGTGCTACTACGTTCTCTATTAAGTGCAGGAAGTTGTGGTTAGTGCTGCCAATAGTACTTCAACTGTTGGCAGAAGTTATATATGCCGCAGAAGCTCTACGTAGTAATGTCCAAGTGTGATCCGCTCAAGTTGATTTAACCTCTTGCAGGAATCAAATTATGCCTTGAGACTAGAACTGTGGTGACTATACACAAAAGCCTACCTCGGCAGCCTCTTAACCTGATCGCGAATTTTATTCACCAGGTATTGATTGAAACCTTAGTTTTTTAAATCCAGTCTCAGTTTTTCTTATACCTTTTTCTAGTTTGTCGGACTGACGTTAACTATGACACAAAAACCTACTAGTCCTTGGAGCTATAAGCCTTGGTGGTGCCAGCCTTGGTCTATTTTGTTAACAGGTGTGACCCTAATTTGTTGTAGTTGGCTACTATTTAAGATCCTTTGGCTCACAATTCTCATTTCCCTCCCTGTATTGACATGGATGGGGTTTTTCTTGTTAATCTGGCCCCAACTTATGATCCGCAGTGGAGTTTTAGAGTCTTACCAAGAATCAGTAGGGGACTAGGTGTAATATTCTAGAAAGTAATCGTGAATGCTTACTTTCCGGCTTTTAACCGACTAGTTCCGGGTTCGAATCCCGGCCGACCCATAAAAAAATATGATTCATGTTCTACTTAGATTGGATTTCGGCATTTAAAGCTTTATTGACGCGATCGCGGGTTTCTTCTAAGTGCGCTTGAGTGTAGTCATCTAGCTTGCCAGCATTGGAGAGCGTTTTATTAAGCTTTTCCCGTAGTTGACGCAAATTGTACCAGGCAAGGGTGCGAGCATCTTCCGGCACCTCTGTAGTCCGTAACACCATACTTGTCATCATTTTTAGATGTTGGCGCTGTAAAGCCCGACGCAGACTAGAGATTTGCAGCGTGTCATTTGGTTGCACCACTTCAGTCCAGATACCATTTTGCAAAGTATCAAACAGTTCCGGCAGCATCAGCGCTTGTCCCGTTTTGCTCTTAAGTTCAATGTCACGCAAACGAGTTAGGCGATCGCCCGACAATAACTCTTGCAACACCAAGCTCTGTATCATATATATACTGTCGTGAATCGGATAGTCGAGACGAGCCATCGTCACCTGATTGCCGCGATGCATCCAGCGCGAAGGTGCCAGCTTATTTAGCAGTTCTGGCGGGAAGTTGAAAGCATCAGCAGCAAAGATATACTTTTGTAGCGTCGCCAACGCTTGCCGTTGCTTTTCTACAGGCACTGGTTCAAATGGCAGTTTCCCACTACTTGAACCAGCATGGTTGCGGTTAAACGACTGCCCACCAATGTATTTAGTAATGAAATAGGTATGCCGTAGATAGTGTAAAAATACCTTATCAAACAGTTCGCTTAACTTACTGTAACTCTCACCCGTAGCTGGGTAACGTTTGTTAAGACGCTCCCACATAACGCGGGCATTGTCGAGTTGCGATCGCGAGTAGCGCAATACATCACTGCTGTTGTCCCAAGCATTGACATCTGGGTCAACATCAAACATATCCTCATCGGTTGCATAAGCTAACTTAGGTTTAGCAGAAAGCTGGGCAATCTGCTCCAAAAACCGCCGTTCAGCTAGAGGATGCGCTGCCTCAATTGGAGTGTAGCCGTATTGAATCGCCCATTTATCGTAAACACCAACAACAGTTGGAAAGTAGTCTCCCTGCTTCACGTTTTGCGGAGCAAGATTTGGGGGAACGTAGTCCATAACTGAGGTTGTCAAACCTTTAACGCGGGTGATGTCGGTATTGTTCAACTCCTCAGGCAATAACCCAGTACTGCCCCGAAAATTGTGGCGCAAACCCAGAGTATGTCCCACTTCATGAGCGATGATCAGGCGCAAATATTGATGGATATAGTTCTGCATCTGGCTACTGCTGGGCATGATGTTTTGAAATGACAATGCCAACGAGCCAAGGGCGAACTGATTTGCCGCTTCCATCCCATAGCAGAGATCGTACTCTATTGCCTGGGAGGGCAATTCTAGTTGAGGCAATATGTCTTTTCCTGGTACGTCCTGCTTACCCAAGCCGCTGGTGCAGAGATTGGGATTATTCATCAATTGGGAGAATGTCAACTGTGATTGGTTTGGTTGTACAAGACTGCGATACTCTTGCTTGAGTCCACGTAAGAAGCTAGCATCTACAATAATGTCGGCATCCAAGATTTCCCCGTTTAAAGGATTAACCCGTGTCGGACCCAGGGCAAAAAATCCATCAACAGTATTGATCCACCGAATCGTGTTGTAGCGTACATCAGCTGGGCCCCATTTAGCATCATTGGGCATCTGCCGCACTTCAATAGCATTCTTAAATCCTGCCTTTTCAAAGGCAAGATTCCACATTAAAACACCTTCTTTAATAGCGTCACGGTACTCCAGTGGCACTGCATTCTCGATCCAGAACACAAAAGGTTTATTAGGTGGAGAAAGAGGTGCAACAGGAATTTGTTTTTATAAATGCAAAAAAATGACATATCGAACAAACGAATCATAGCATCGATATAGAGGACCT
>JAUJND010000139.1 GCA_030446505.1 Chroococcidiopsidaceae cyanobacterium YX2bin18
AGGCAAATTAACTGCTCTCTTGTCGCTAAATTTAACCAACAAACTTTACGAATCACAATCTGTGTTGGTATTTATCCAAGACGAGCGCTAATACCTTCCTCAACAAGAGTCTCATGCTTTATTAGTTAGAGTCTAGGCAGTAAAATAGTGTGCTATGTTCTTACTTCCTGATTGTGCTACGACCTATCCCTAAATTGCCTCATAGTCCTCAACGGTTGCCAAATCAACGCTGGCAGATTTACCCAGATAATACTGAATGGGCTACTCAGCTAGCTGAAGCTACGCAATTGTCATCGATAATCAGCCAGTTATTAATTAACCGAGGCATCGAGACGCTGGAACAAGCACAGGCATTTTTAAATCCAGAGTCCCAGATTTTGCCTTCGCCTCTAGAGGAATTTCCGGATCTTGCCCTGAGTGTGGAGTTGTTGCAGTTGGCGATCGCATCCCAACAAAAAATCGCTATCTGTGGTGACTATGATGCTGATGGTATGACTAGCACGGCACTACTTTTACGATCGCTGCGGTGGTTAGGCGCACAAGTTGATTACGCCATTCCTAGCCGGATGCATGAAGGTTACGGCATCAATAAACGAATTATCGAGGAGTTCCATAACGAAGGTTTCAAGCTGATTTTAACGGTAGATAATGGTATTTCAGCTTATGAACCAATCGCCTTAGCGCGAGAACTCGGTTTAAAAGTGATTATCACAGATCACCACGATCTACCACAAAAACTACCGCCAGCCGATGCTATCCTCAACCCGAAGTTAATTCCTGAATCTTCACCTTATCGCGGTCTTGCAGGTGTCGGAGTTGCTTACATTCTGGCAGTATCTCTCGCTCAAAAGCTAGGACAAATTAAGGGTTTAGTCAAGCCGCTACTAGAACTATTTACACTCGGAACAATTGCCGATCTCGCTCCTTTAACTGGGATTAATCGGCGTTGGATTAAACGTGGCTTGCGTCAGCTACCTCAATCACAGCTGGCTGGAGTCCAAGCATTGATTCAGGTAAGCGGTGTTAATGATACTAATAAAACACTAAAACCAGATGATATCGGGTTTCGTCTTGGTCCACGAATTAATGCTATTGGGAGGATTGCAGATCCCCAAATTGTCATTGAGTTACTAACTACAGATGATGCGGGGTTAGCGTTGGAACGAGCAATGCAATGTGAACAAATAAATGCACGTCGCCAGCAACTTTGTGAACAAATTGAACAAGAAGCGATCGCTCATGTGGAGACGTTATATGTCAAGTCTCTCCAACAGGAACGTGTACTAGTGATTGTCCAACCCAACTGGCATCACGGCGTTATTGGTATTGTTGCTTCTCGTTTATTAGAACGTTATGGTGTGCCTGTGTTCATCGGTACTTATGAAGATGAACGTGATATCCGAGGTTCAGCGCGGGGGATTCCAGAGTTTCATGTATTTGCAGCTTTAGAGTATGCTGCGGATTTATTAGGAAAGTTTGGCGGACACAAAGCAGCTGGAGGCTTTTCTTTGCCAGCCGAAAATTTATCAGCATTGCGATCGCGCCTTAGCACTTTTGCTAATCAGTGCTTGCAACCAGAACACCTAAAACCACTGCTAAAAATTGATGCTATAGCCGAGTTGGATCAAATTAATCACCAACTATATAAACAACTAGATGCGCTTCATCCCTGCGGCATTGAAAATTCAGATCCAATCTTCTGGACACCTAATGTTCAAGTAGTTGAACAACAAATTGTTGGTAAAGGTCACCTCAAACTGACGTTTTCACAAGAAAATAGTAATCAAGTGTGCAAAATTAAAGCGATCGCTTGGCGCTGGCGTGACTACTTCCCCCTACCGCCGCGAGTCGATATTGCCTATAAGTTACGAGAAAATACTTGGAATGGCAACACCAGCATTGAGATGGAACTAGTGGGCGTTAGACTTCCAACCCAATCGCATATCTTTCCCTTAACAATTGCTCCTTCAAAGGCTGCATTTAATTACAAACAGCGACAGTACACCTGTGGCTTTTTTCAAACAGATTCTTTAGCGGAATTAAGAATTAAAAATTCCGCAGGCGAAGTTCTAGCCGTCAAATCAGGACAAACCATTGGTTTACTGGGCAGCAAACGTGAAAACGCGACAGAGGTTGATCTCTCTAATCCATATTTCCACCACCTCGTTCAAGCTGCTTTAACTGCTTTAAAAATAGCAAAAACCTAGCCCGAACAAAAATGACGATTGTGGCGGAGGTAAAGATTTGTAGCTACCTTCCTGTCGCAATAGGCACAGTAACACTTGATGCTATTTACTACAACAAACATTGGGGGAATGCTGAGCGACCATTGTCAATAGCCAGCCTATCTTTTTTTGCCTCTAATTACTCAACCCCTTGTTCGCCTTTACTTCTATCCCCCTGTTACCCTATCAGGTGAACAGGTTTAACTTTGGTTAACGGGACTTTAGAACTTTCGCAGCCTAGATAAGAGCAGCAAAAACCTCAGTGTAAGTAGGCAACCGCCGCCCAAAGCAGAACTAAACTGCTAATAGGAGGGTTTTCTAAAGTCATGGTGAAGTTGCAGCAGGCAAATTATCTTCCTGCCAGGAGTATTCACCCGATTTCCCTCCAGTTTTACTTACCAAATAAATAGCTTCAATTTTAATCGATTTTTCCAGGGCTTTTGCCATATCGTAGAGCGTCAACGCTGCAACAGCAACTGCTGTTAATGCTTCCATTTCCACTCCAGTTTCTGCTTTAGTTTTAACTGTTGCCCTAATCTGATAACCAGGCAGTTGCGGCTCAGGTGTAATCTGAACTTCTACTTTTTGCAGGGGCAAGGGATGACATAAAGGAATTAAGGCTGATGTCTGCTTGGCTGCCATAATTCCAGCTAGCCTTGCGGTTCCCAGAACATCGCCTTTGGGAGCATTCCCTGATTGAACCTGTGCAAATGTTTCTGGTAGCATTCGCACACTGCCAGCAGCCACAGCCTGGCGAATAGTTGGCGCTTTAGGAGATACATCTACCATCTGGGCTTGTCCTAGTTCATCCAGATGATTTAAATTTCTAGATGCGGATTGAAAGTTTTGTGTCATTTTACCAGCTAGTTATGCAATAATATAAATCTTGCTAGGGCTTGTAGCTCAGTGGACTAGAGCACGTGGCTACGGACCACGGTGTCGGGGGTTCGAATCCCTCCTAGCCCGTTTTAAAACCAAAGGTAAAAGATGTTGTAGCTTCCAAAAGATAATAACTGGCAGCCATAACATCTTCATTGCTTGAGCAAAATGCTGTATGCCAATTTATGAACCTCTAACATAAAGGCTAATGGTTAATTCCCTCCAGTAAATCATGCGAAGATGACAGAGCTATTGTTTCCTTAGAGAGTAGTGGTTTGTTTAAGTTAACAGCACCCTCTATATTAGCCCCGTCTAGGTCAGCATTTCTTAGTTTTGCTCCACTCAAGATTGCTCTATTCAAGTCCGCTCCCCTTAAGTCTGCCCCAATCAAGTATGCCTGAGTCAAATTTGCCCGACTAAGGCTTGCCCCATTTAGGTTTGCCTCCCGCAAGTCTGCCCCTTGAAAGTTGACACCTTGAAGTTGTTTTTTACTTAGATTTACCCCTGTCAAGGTTGCTCTTTTAAACTTAGTACCCTTCAAGTTAGCATCACTTAAGTTTGCCCCAATCAGAATTGCTGCACTTAAATCTTTTGACTGAGGTTGGCTCCATTCAGGTTTGCCTCAGTTAAATCTATTGCATGGAGCTTTCCCCCTTGAAGGTTAGCACCACTTAGATTTAATCCCCTTAAAGTTGTAACTATAAAGTTTGCTCCCTTGAGGTTTGCCCCACTCAAGTCTACCCCACCCAGTTTTGCACTGAATAAATCGGCTTCACTCAGGTTTGCT